>CAZFOX010000330.1:5132-6076 GCA_964520565.1 uncultured bacterium
CTCATAATCAGGACGCCATCGAGTTTGGAAGCCACTAAATCCTTGTAAGCGTCCATCCCTTTATATAAGCGGGAGGAATCGATCTTGGGGCGATTTTTTTCTTCCATGCGGCTATCCAGCTCTTCCTTGGCATTTTCAAGGCGATCCTGAAATGAATCGGCCAAAGCGACAATCCGGGTATTGGAATTACGCACGAATTGGGCGGCATCATGCGTACCGCGTCCGCCGCAACCGATGAGACCCATTTCCAGAGCGCTGTTCGCTTCGGAACCGAAGACCGTCTTGGAATTCACCAGAACGAGACTGGCACCCACTGCCGCCGTTTTGACAAAACTACGCCGCGTATAAGGGGATTTTTTTTCGATGCTCATGAGGATTCTCCATTTCAATAAAGTGATTTACTTCCATCATATCGAAAAAGAGGAATCCCTGGCAATGGGTACGGTACTTAATTCCCAGCAACCGGCAGATTGATTCAATTAGTTTTGATGGACAAAGGGAGAGTAGGTATTCCGAATCCCGGACTTGCCTGGTTTTTCGAGATACAGATTGCCGGCATTCATTCTTTGGGGACCAATCAAGTGAACGTTACCGTTTATTTCTCGAGCGTTTACAACAAAATCCGAATGTCCAAGAATGACCATCTTGCGCGGCCCCGGAATAACCGATTTAACCCATGTTACGAAAAGTAAAGGCTCCTGATCGGGGAGATAGGCCGTAATTTCCAGATGGGTATTCAGGCGGAGCGGGGAACGAATTTCCCGATTGGAAGGGATAATTACGATCAAACCCTCCCGATCGTTATCCACCAAATGTCCCCAAAAAACTGTCGCAGGATCGTTAAGATATTGGATGAACAATCGCGTTCCCGGGGGCAATGAGTCCGTGGAATGCATTTCATCGGTCGAGAGAAGAGTCGATCCGAACAATTTTTCGCGAATGGA
>CAZFOX010000331.1:0-6073 GCA_964520565.1 uncultured bacterium
TCCCCGGCTGATAACGCAGAGATCGTCGGCAGCCCGGAAATCGTCCAAACCGATGAAATATTTAAGACCGGAGCAATCGCCTCCCAAGACGGCCACTCGCAAAGCGGTTCCGCGCCGATTGGATTCATGGCGGATTTGAAGAAAACGATGAGCGGCTTTATCTGTCAGAGATAGCATAATAATAATGATATCCGCTCGAGGAAGAAAAACATAGCCGATTGTCTTCCGGAAACGTTGCGATTCAGGAAGGATTCATGAACCGTTTAGTTCCATATCGCTTGATTGGTTTTATTGTCCTTGTTTTATTCGCAATGCGATATCGTGAATATATTCAGGTGATTGAAGCATCATTTCGCCGCCGGTATGATTTACACGCGCTGAAAGTTCAATTTTACCGGTTACGGTGTTAATCCATTCGGTTGTATATATACCTTTGGGTATCTGAAGGTGAACAACGGCCTGATTTCCATTTCGAAGGTATATGGCGTATTCCTTTCCTGGATTGGCCAACAACCACCCTCTCGTTTCCTGGTCTCCATCGATTTTTGTCAAGAGAGAGTGGTTGGGTTGCATATGGATAAAATCGAACGATTTCATGAAATCATGCAGAATTTTCAATTGTTCGCGTAACGCCGGACTTCCTCCGCCGGGAGCGTTCTGCTTGGCGGTTCCATTTTCATATTCGATGGTGAATGAATAATCGAGGTTGTTGTATTCTCCGCCTCCGGCGATGATAAAGGCCCAGGCATCTCCCCGGTATTTTTCATCGCTATTGCCGCTGAATCCCGTTTCGTCGTAACCAATGACGCGGTTCCAGTGGTAATTCTGCGCCACGGCGTCGGGAGGGTAGGCATAGTGATAATTGAAGATGGAAACGTTCTGATCGGGATTCTCGACAACGGCGTTGCCGTTAGCGATATTTTGGGCAATCAAGTGCTTTTTGGGTAATTTCTTCTCGGTTTCGACAATCACCGCAGCGATCCGTTGTTGCCAATCCAGTGTCACGCCGCCGAAATAAGGTTCGTTACAGATTTCATAATAGAGGTTGTCGAATTCGTTCAATTCCTGAATTATTTTCCGCGTCATGTCGAATTGTATTTCTGTCAGTTTTTCATCCTGCAAGGTGTAAGTTTCCGTACTGGAAACAATGCTGTATCCATTGATATTATTCACCGCATTCATCGGGCTGAATGTCCATAGCGTTGGATTGTAAAATGGGCAGAATAATACCAGTTCTACAACGATACCCCGTTTTCCCGCCTCGGCAACAAAGTTTTTCAAACGTTGAAAATAGGCATTATCCCAACGGGATAGATTGAACTTATTCCCTCCGTTGATGTAACCCGGCTCTCCACTCCGTGCCCAGGGGCAGATCAATCGATTCGGCAGGGGAGCCAGCGTGTTTTTTTCGATCCCGAATTCACCGGGTTTTTCACAATACGCCCCAGAAAAAGTCCGAGTCAGATTCATCCCCGTTTTTTTCAGCGTATCCAGGTAAGGAAGGAATTCGAAATCGAGATTGAGAACCGCTCCGTAATGTTCCGCGGAGGTTATCAGAATGGTGGGTTTTCCCCGGAATTGAAAATAATGGGGATTTTGCGGATGAAGACGGATCGGTTCATCGGCAAGCACTGGCTGAACGAGAATACAAAAAACAGAAAGAGCAAGCAAGTGTATCTTCATGGACCAACAATTCCTTTCACGATACATGGCTCATTTGTATTACAGATAAGCGATTTACGATCGATTATTCGCCGATTGTATGTTGACCGGCTCCAACGGTCTGTTGCTTTCCGTTGGGAAGAATCACATCGGCTTCGATCCCCTCGGGAATGGTTACATCGATTGAGAATGTATCTTCCCGTTTCCAACTAACCTGGATATCACCGTGAGGTGTGGGTACCGTTCCCTTGGCCCATTTCAACTCGGCGGAGAAAGGACGGATTTCCACTCGCTTGAAGCCTGGTTCCTTGACTCGAACGCCTAAAATCAAGCGCATGAATGTAAAGGTGGGAGTCGACGACCAGGCATGGCAATCGCTGCGTGTATCTTCCGGGGTTTCCCACCAGGTGCTGGTTCCCTTTTCCAGCATGGCGATCCAACGGTTCATATCGTTAAGGATGCGTTCCGGCTTATTAAGTTTATCCGCCGTTTGATGCAGATAATGGGCGAAATAGAAGGTGGTGGATCGAAGGGCGGGGTCGTCGAACAGGCGGGTGGCGATGCGTTCCGTTCGAGTGGCGTCGGCTACATCGTGCAGAATGGCATAGGTGTTGGCGTGGCGGCTAAGAGTTTTGATACCGACACCATCCGTATAAAGGCCTTCTTGTTCGGACCAGGCATGTTGATTCAGTGCGTTTTTGACGGCTTCGGATTTTTCGCGGAACCGGGCGGCTTCATGAATGTCGCCCAGCGCTTCAAAGACACGTACGCCTGCATCCAACGCACCTTTGTAAAGCAGGGTAGTCATTGTGCAGTGTTCTTCCGACGCAGGGGGACGTCCTCCATTTTCAAATTTCCAATCATGGAAATTCCAATAAGGGACTTTGGATATGAAACCCAGCTCGGTTTGATAACTTTCGAAAAAGCGTAAAACCGAATAAACGCCTCCGGCCACTTCGCGCAACAGGGACAAGTCGCCTGTATACGTGTAATAGTCGTCAACCATGAGTACCCAGAATAGAGAAAAACCGGGAATGACCTGGAGGATATGGTCGGGGTATCGGGAAAAGGTTAAACCTTCCGGAATGCGGGAAACATTCATAAGCCGAATGGCATTGGCGGGCAATTGTGAATCTCCGGATGCCATGTATGTGACCAGTGCCTGGATCCGGGTATCGCCCACATATTGCAGCTGTTCGTAATAGGGGCAATCTTCATAGGTTTCATGAGCGCACATTCGTACGGTATACCAGCCGATATTCCAGATTCGGTTTAATAAAGGATCGGAACATTCAAATTTACCGCGCTCGTCGAAATCGTAACTAGTCCAACGATAAGACAAGCCGTGTATGGTGAGTGGCTTTTCGGTTTTTACTGCAATCCGCACGTACCAGAATGTACGATGCAGGAAAGGTTCGTAGATCTGACGACCCGTACGAGTGATGTAGACATCGTTGTATCCTTCTACCCGTTTATCGCCTTCCAAAACATCGCGGCGGTCTTTTTTGCGTTCGATGCTGGGCGCTTCGGAATACATGATTTCCACCACGGAGCCTTCTTCGCCTTCGAGATCAAGCATCGGATAACCAGTGATTAATTGGGAAGCGCTAAATACCAGATAATGTACTTTGCCGTCAGCGGTTATCGTGAAGGGCAGGGAAGGTTTTTCGGGAGCGGGTTCCACGTCGAAGACAAAGGGCGGAAAAGCCTTGTCTTCTTTCACAATCCCTGTCTGGATAGTATTGCAGACAACGGCGGGGCGTTCTTCCATTGGCCGGATATCGCGGGGCAGAAGCTTCCAGGGCATGCGGGTATCGCCTTCTCCCCATAGTTCCGCCCGGCCCAATTGCCGAGCCGGTTTCCAGGCGCTATCGTCAAATTCCGGTTGATTCCAACCTACTGGCAATAGGCGAGCATCCACTTTTTCGAGCCAGTTTCCAGCCAGATAGCCCAGATAAGGCCGGAAACCGCTCATTCCCGCCGTATCGATGGCTGGGGAGACCAGGGTTTTCCAGGTTTTGTCGGATATAAGGTTTCCGCATTCAAATAGAAATGCCGGTTGTACGCTCATCTGAAAAACCGGGCCGCCATGTCCCCAGTATATGACTTCGACAGCAATCCGGTTTTTCCCTTTTTGCACCAGGGCCGAAAGATCGACTGTATCGTATCGATGGTGTTTTGGGTCGTATCGTTGCGGACCGCGGGCTGCGGGAATTCCATTGATCCACAATTTATATTTGCTGTCGGCGGAAATAAAAGCGCGTGTATATTGGGCTGGGTCTTCGGCTTCGAATTCCTTCCGCAGATAAAAAACACGGCCGATCGATTGAGAGGATAAATCATCGCCCGGGGCTATCCAATGCGCTTTGAACGCGTCCGGTTTTTTCTCGAAAATTACGTTTTTACCGGCTTGAGTCCAGGGATCGTTATCCTGAGCGAATAACGGCATTGAGAGAATCAGGAGCAACCATACAGAGACTTGAAATAGTTGATGGATTCTGTGTTTCATGATATCCATTCCTTACACTTTCATTCATCGGGATTCGGATTCCAGTTATTTATATCCGAAGTCGGGGTTTTGTTTCTAGGGTTTCCCTGTATACCCGTATAGAATAATATGAAAATAATGCAAAAAAGAGCCAGAGGTTAAGAATGACCACTTTTCGTGAAAGAATACGCGGCCGCACTCAATCGATTCAAAGCGTACTTTGTGTTGGACTGGATACAACACCTCAAAATACACCTGTCGTTCTGAGAAATGAATCGAATCCCCAACTAGCTTGGAATCGGGCGATTATAGAAGCCACGCAAGATGTTGCCTGTTGTTATAAACCGAACCTTGCTTTTTATCTGAATCAAGGACCGGGAGGGATTCATATCCTTGGGGATACTATTGAATACGCTCATCAATTCCATGTTCCGGTTATTCTCGACGCCAAATTCGGCGATATCGGGCATACAGCCGAGTATTATGCACATGCCGCGTTTGAAACACTGAATGCGGACGCGGTTACACTAAATCCTTATTTGGGTGAGGAAAGTATCGCACCTTTTCGCAATCATAAGGATCGATCCTGCTTTATTCTTTGTTTAACATCGAATGTGTCGCGTATCGACCTTCAAACATTGGGAATCCCCGATAGTGAAATGCAAGAAATCCCTTTGTATATTAAGGTTGCAGAGAAAATTCGGGAATGGGATATCCATAATAACCTGGGATCTGTAGTAGGAGCAACTGCACCGGAAGAATTATCTCGGGTACGAGAAAGCCTGGGGGCGGCTATCCCCGTTCTATGTCCGGGAGTCGGGGTGCAAGGAGGAGATCTGGAAGAAGTGCTCTGGGCGGGATACACAGGTCCGGGGAGTCTTTTAATTAATGTGTCGCGTGCAATTATTAATGCATCGCCCGAATCGGATTTTGCGGAAGCCTCTCGCCGGGAAGCCTGTATGTACGCCAATCAAATCCGGACGTTTCTGGAGCAGTATCAGGAGAATACAGAGGATGGTCTAACCAAAGATATCTGAAATTCAGGTATCTTTAAATTCTTTTAAGGCTCAATAAGTAGTTTGAGAGACAAACTCGCAGAAACGCCTTGAAAGAATCTATGATGTTTCAGAACTGGATTGGTTTTGAGGCGTATTTTTCAATTCCGTTCGATGCATCGCTTCGAGGGTGGGGATCATACCGAGAATGAACCAGAATGTTAAACTGATTTTATCGGACGGCCCCAGGTTATTGACGAAAGCATGAATTAAGTAGGTAATCATGGCTCCCTGAGCGCCAATCAGAAATGTCCGGTAAAGAGAATTCTTCAATTGGTATTGGAGTATGATCGCACGCCGGAAAAATAGATAAATCATTAGTAAAAAGAGCAGTAATCCGACCACGCCCACTTCTGCCAGAATCTCAAGATAGATGTTATGAGCTCCCATCCGATACGAGGAAGCGAAGGGTGCTGTTCGAAAAAAGGGATCGAATATCGTTTTATTATAAGTCGAATATCGGAAATATTCATCGGGATATGCGCCCCAACCGACTCCAAAATAGGGATGATCGTTCCACATTTGCGAGGCAACCATCCAGCGGTCAATGCGATCCAAATTGGCGGAATACTGTGTATCCGTAATCGTATCCAAACGTTGCACAATTAAATTTCCTACATCGGTGGTTATTGCAATCCCAATTCCAAAGAGTATTCCGAGGATCATAAAGAGAATGAGATCGACTGCTGATTTGTGTTTACGGAACTGAAAAAGATAATACAGAAGAAGGAAAAAGACGCTGATCCAGGCTGCCCGGACGAATGTTAATAAGATGGCGGCGCCGAAAAGGCATGATAAAAAACCCAGCCAAAAACGTTGCCGGCCCGATTGGGCGCTCAGATAAAACGCCAGGATAAAGGCAAATGAG
>CAZFOX010000332.1:0-6055 GCA_964520565.1 uncultured bacterium
TATCGATTTTCTGGCAGACGATCCCGAGTGGGAACGTGTGAGAGGATATGAGACGATAGAAAGCGGTTTGGCCGAGTATTTTTAAGAGAATGATGTTCGTTATTTTCTCTATTATTTTCGATCTTCCACCTCAAATCCGATCCGGCGTTTGGGAGGATCGGCAGGAGACATGAGCTGGCGGATGGCGTCGAATACCACCCGGAATTGTTCGTCGTATTTTCGTTCCAGTTCCTCCAGTTTCTGCGCCAGGTCTTTGTGCGAAGCAATAAAATGACGGATGCGCGAAAACGTACGCATGATCTCGATATTTACCAGTATCGCTTTTTCGCTACGCAGTACACTGGAGAGCATGGCTACTCCATGCTCGGTGAAGGCATAAGGAAGGTATCGGCGCCCTCCTCGTTTCTTGTTTGAGCTCACAATTTGTGAGCTCAAACAATCGTAATCCATTTTCGATAGTTGAAACATGAAATCTTCAGGGAAACGAGATAGGTTCCTTTTGACGGCTTGGATCAATGCATACGTTTTCACTTCATAAAGCACCGCCAGGTCTTCGTCCAACATCACCCGCTGGCCACGGATGAAATATATCTTTTTTTCGATGGAAATTATGTCCCTGGTCATCTTTTACCTTTCTGTTTGGCTTTTTCGAAACGTGAACAGGAGCGAAATTATGAATAGCGCATTGATTTCCTATATTTGCCATATATTTGATCGATCTGCAGGTCTTTCCGCATTACCTTTTTCACCAATCGAACATATGTTCAATTTAGTGATTCTGTTGAAAAAAATAATTCAATGGCATGTTTTTACTTAACATATGGATAATTAGCAATATAGAAGAACGGTCTTGTGGATGGGACGCTAAAAGTTTTGACATATTCCTAATCGCGTCTATATATTCACTTAAAGCAGGTTAAACCTGCTTTCACTATTTTTGCAGGAGGTCGCATAATGGTAAAACGATTTGGGATGCTCGCGATCCTGGCGCTGGTTGCCGCCAGCCCGGTCGTGAGTCAGACAGAGACGGTCTTCGTCGAGGGATTTGAGGAAAACGATGCCAGCATGACCGGCGGCTCGGTTACGTTCTCGATGGCGGATGAATACACCGTCGTGAACATTCCGGCTTTGGAAGGCAACTGGGGACTCTATACGGAATACGAGAGTACCAGCAGCAATTCATGGTCGCAGGCGACAGTGAATCTGCCGGTGCCGGCCGATCTGACGGGTATCACCGAATTGCGTTTCTCGCTCTATTTTCTTCCTGGCAGCACGGTCGACGGGAACGGCAGGATACCGGTGCGCACTCATTTACCGCCGGACGATTGCTATGCCTTCGATTACATTACGCCCGGGCAATGGTATGAGGTCGTTATGTCGATCGATCCGTACGTTTCGGCCAATTCCATGAAATCCTTCAACTTGTTCCGCATGGTGATCAGCGCGGGATTGGTCGGTAATGGCAGTTTCATGCTCGACAAGATTTATGCCTTGCGCCCGGTCAATCCTCCCGCGATGGAAATTGTTCCGCTGTATGGATTAAATGAAACCAATCCTGGACAAACCACACCGCTGGGCTGGATGAAGGATCAGTCTGATCTGCCTCCAACCTTGGGAGCGGAATATGCCACGCCTTCCGAAGGCAGCAATTGCATGTTGATCCCGGTTACAGCCAACTACCGCCAGGCGGTCAAAACAATCAACGCGAAAAAAGATGTGGATTGGACGCGCGTGCGGGCAATCTATTTTGACGCTTGTGTAACCTCAGATTTCTCGACGTGGTGTGTCGTTCGTCCGTATCTGGTTTCAACGTCGGGCGGGACGGTTATTCCGGAGCAGTTTCGAGGGATCAGCGGAGATAAAGCGGCTTTTCGAACCGTCAGTTTCTGGTTGGATCTCGGACCGCATATGAACTCCATCATCGGCAACGGTGATTTCGCCATCGGGATTCATCACGACAACGGTTCCGAAGCCAATACGGCGAACGGCCAGCATATCCTGATCGATAATATTCGCGTGGGTATGATCGCTTCGTTCTGTCTGGCGGTGCGTTCGTTGGACGAGAACGCTTCGTTTTACGAAGGGGCTGCGGCTTCAACGAACGTAAGTGTCCTGCTCACCATGAAAGGCGAAAAGGATACCGTGACCGTTACGGAGAAATTGCCGGTGGGCTGGACAGCCACTGGCATCAGCCACGACGGAACGCTGGAAAACGGCACGATCACTTGGAATCTTGAAGTATCGCCCGATGCTCCAGTGACGTTAACCTATACTGCCAGTTCGAATGGCGCGTTGACCCAGGCGCCGTCCTGGTCGGGAACAGTGAATGAAGAAAAGACCTTCGGGGTTGATACGCCGCCTTACTTCAGCCGGTTTGTTAAAGACACGACCGTGAGTGCGCCGTTCCTTAGCAATACGGTCACGTTGGATGGCATTCTCAGCGAAGGCGAATATACCGGCGCGAATACCTACCATTTCGATCACGATACCGCCAACGGCAATACGGCGCCGGGTGTCCATTTATCCGGCAACGTCTACGCCGCCAACGAGGAAAACCTGACTTTCCACATTTTCCACGACACGCAATTCATTTACGTGGGTGTGGATGTTGTCGATCCAGACCTCAGTTTCGAATTCGCCAACAACCAGTTTTGGAACGCCGACAGCCCGGAACTGTATTTCGACGGCAATATGTCGCGCAGTAACGGCATTGAAGGAAACCGTTTTGGTTGCCAGCTGACAGTCGTGGGAGATGGCCGTTTGGCCGCCTCCAACAATAAGTACTTCCCGGCAATGCAGGATGCAGCCGGCGGCGGCAAGTTTATGTTGAATGGCCGCGATGGCGAGGATCAACCCATTTACTGGGCTTGTGGTGCGAAAGTGAAAGAGGATCGATCTGGATTTGTTGTGGAATACCGCATTGACAAACAACAGATATTGGAACCCTCTACCCGCAAGCAGATCGGTTTCGAGGTCATGATGAACAGCAGTGAAGCTGCCAGCGCCACCACCCGCACCGGCAAGTGGGGATGGCACACCAGCGATGCCAATGGAACGCCGTACGAAGCCTACAATAACGAAAGCGGGTGGACCTTGCTGAATTGGCTGGATGGTGGAACTCCTGTGTCAGATTGGAGTGTGTTCTCATTCCGATAAACTGGATGTGTACATCGTTGAAAAGGGGCTCGAAACGAGCCCCTTTTTTCATAGGAAAACCATCTCGTTCGATCATGGGATGTTAACTTCGGGCGATCGATGGAATTGTGTAAGATGGACTCGTTTCTTTTAAGACATGCCATGGCAGAAGGTATAGAAAGCGAGTAGAAATAATGTCGAAACACTGGCTCATAGCCATCGTATCTCTTGCCGTATGGAGTATCGCCTCGCCGGCTTTGCATGCGGATGCCGTTACTCTCTTTGTTTCTAAAACCGGTAACGATGAATGGTCGGGACGTTTCCCCGATCCCAACGAGTCGAAAACAGACGGCCCGTTTGCATCGCTGGAACGGGCGCGGGACGAAATCCGGCGGATTCGCAATGCAGAGAAATGGCCCGAAGCAGGGATGAAGGTGACGATTCGCGGTGGAGTGTATTATCTCGATAAGCCATTTGAATTAAGTACCGGCGATTCGGGTACGGAAAACGCACCGATTGTTTATGAAGCGTATTCCGGCGAGGAGGTTCGTCTCTCGGGTGGAAGGCCGGTAACGGGATTTCAACCAGTCTCGGATTCAGAAGCGTTACAACGCCTGGAAGAATCGGCGCAGGGAAACATATACCATACCGACTTGAAATCTTTGGGTCTGACCGATTACGGCGGGGCGGATGTAGGCGGGGCGGAGTTGTTTTTCCAGGACAACCCCATGACCTTGGCGAGATGGCCGAACGAGGGATTTGTCCGAATCGCCGATATCGTTGTAGAGGATGGTCACGCCATCCATGGCCATAAAGGGAGCCAGATCGGCCAGTTCCGGTATTCGGGCGATCGCCCCTCGCGTTGGATCGGTGAGAAGGATCCCTGGCTGCATGGATACTGGTTCTGGGACTGGTCCGATCAGCGCCAGAAGATCGTTTCCATTGATACCGCCCAATCCATCATCTCGTTGGCAACACCCTACCACTCGTATGGATATCGCAAGAATCAATGGTATTACGCTTTCAATATGCTGTCGGAACTGGATTCTCCTGGCGAATGGTATATCGACCGCCAACGGGGTTTACTATATTTCTGGCCACCGAGTACTCTCGAAGGGGCTTCGGTCACTCTGTCGGTCTTGCCCCGATTGATCGTTATGAAGAACGCATCGCATGTCGCTTTCCACGGAATCGTTCTCGAAGGAGCTCGAGAAACGGGAGTTGTGGTGGAAGGCGGAGAAGGCGTGCTTTTGGCGGATTGCACGTTGCGAAATATGGGAGGATGGGGCGCGCGTCTGGCGGGCAAAAAACATGGCGTGACCGGATGTGAATTATACCGCACCGGTGGCGGAGGTTTCTCTCTCTCGGGCGGCGACCGGAAAACCCTGACGCCTGGCGATCTCTATGCGGAAAACAACGAGATTCATCATTACGGCCGGATCAACCGGATGTATACGCCGGGGATTTCTCTGGATGGCGTGGGAAACCGCGTGGCGCACAATCTGATTCACACCGCGCCTCACATGGCGATTAGTTTCGGGGGTAACGACCATCAAATAGAATACAACGAGATTCACCACGTCTGCATGGAATCGAACGACGCCGGAGCGATTTATGCCGGCCGCAACTGGACGATGCGCGGCCATCAGATTCGTTATAACTATCTGCATCAAATCACCGGATTTGAGGAACGCGGATGCGTGGGAGTCTATCTGGACGACATGTTCGCTTCCGCCGCGATTTATGGGAACGTGTTTTATAACGTGACGCGGGCGGCGTTTATCGGCGGAGGGCGCGATTGCACAGTCGAAAACAACCTCTTCATCGACTGTTTTCCCGCTTTGCATGTGGATGCCCGCGCACTGGGTTGGGCGGGGTATCACGCCGATGAGTGGATCGCGGAGGCGACCGAAAAAGGTACCCTGCAGGGAATCGCCTATACCAAGCCGCCATACAGCGAACGCTATCCACCACTGGTCAATATTCTCGACGAGAATCCCAAAGCGCCGGTGGGGAATGTCATTGCGCGTAATATTTGCTGGGGTGGAAAATGGGACGATGTGGAGAAAAAAGCACTGCCATTCCTGACGTTCAAGGACAATTTGATCGGCGAAGATCCACTCCTGGTTGACAAGGAGAAACAGGATTTCCGTCTCCGGCCCGAATCGCCCGCTTTTAAGATGGGATTCCAGGCGATACCCATCGAAAAGATTGGATTGAAATCCAGAACCGGTTCCGAGGAAACCCAATCGAAGAACAACGCTCAAACGTCGTCGGTTTCGTGGAAACATTGTCTGAAGCAGAGTAAAGAATGGTATCGTAGCGAGGAAGCGGTTCGGATTGCCGAAAACGTGCTTCTCTTCCAATTGGATAACGGAGGCTGGCCCAAGAACGCCGATATGGCGGTTGTATTGAGCGATGAAGAACGGGAAAAACTTCGCGCGCGAAAATCCGAAATCAAAGAAAGCACAATCGACAACGGGGCTACATGCACGCAACTTACTTACCTGGCGAAAACGATCGATGCCACCGGGCAAGAACGATACAAAGAGGCTTTTTTCCGAGGATTGGATTTCCTGCTCGACAGCCAATACGAAAACGGAGGGTGGCCGCAGTTCCCCGCTAACAGGAGAAGTTATTACGCTCATATCACCTTCAATGATAACGCCATGATCGGCGTTATGCGGCTCTTGGACGCCATTCTCCACGAGGAGGATTATTCTTTTGCAAGCGAGAATTATAAAGAACGAATTCAGCGTGCGTTGAACTTGGGGATCGATTGCATCTTGAAATGCCAGATTACGGTCGATGGAAAACGAACGGCCTGGTGCGCCCAGCACGATGAGAAAACCTTCCAACCAGCACCCGCCCGCGCTTACGAAAAAATTTCCCTCAGCGGGGCGGAAAGTGTGGGAATCGT
>CAZFOX010000333.1:0-6049 GCA_964520565.1 uncultured bacterium
CCCATGGCGGCGGCGATCTGCGGCAAGACGATGAAGAAATTAAACACACCCATATAAAAGCCGGTTTTTTCCTTGGGGAGAGACGGAGCCAGGATCGCGTAGGGCATGGCCAGGATGCTCGACCAGGCGATTCCCACGCATACCATCGAGATTAAAAGCAGGTATTGGTTGGCGAAGAAAACCCAGACGGCGATCAATCCCAATCCGCCGCACAACAGGCAGAGGGTATGCGTCATCCGGCGTCCTACCGCCCGCGCCAGAAACGGCAACAGCAGCGCGGCGGGAACCGCCACGCCGTTATAGACGGAAAAACAGATGCCTCCCCAGGCCACGCCCTGGGAATAGAGGGGATCTTTAGGATCGGCCGCGCCGAAGGTGTGATGGGCGACCGCCGGAGTGAAGTAAATCCACATAAAGAATAAGGTCAGCCAGGTAAAGAACTGCACCCAGGCCAGGCGGCGCATAGTGGGCGGCATATGAAGGATCGAGAAGACGATCTCGCGCGCCGCCGCCCCGATACCCGCCTTTTCCGCCTTCATCCGGCGGAACGCCTCCGGATCGTCCGGCGGGTATTCGCGGGTGCTGACGATCGTCCATAAAACGGCGCACAAAAAAATCGCCGCGCCGATATAGAAAGCCAGTTTCACGCTGAGAGGAATGACGGCCTGTGCCGACGAACCTCCCTCCACGCCGAAGACGTTGATCAGAATCCAGGGCAGCGCCGATGCGATAACCGCGCCCGCGCCGATCAGAAAACTTTGCAGGGCGAAACCGAGGGTCAACTGCTCATTGGGCAAGAGGTCGGCAACGAACGCGCGGAACGGCTCCATGCTGATGTTGACCGAGGCGTCGAGAATCCAGAGCAGGCCTGCCGCCATCCACAGCGCCGACGAGTTGGGCATCAAAATCAACGCGCTCGAACTGAGCAGCGCTCCGGCTAAAAAGTAGGGACGCCGCCTTCCCAGCCACCCCCAGGTGCGGTCGCTCATGTAGCCGACGATGGGTTGAACGATCAGGCCGGTCAGGGGAGCGGCCAGCCAGAGAATGGGAATCTGGTCGGGATCAGCTCCCAGAAACTCATAGATGGCGCTCATATTGGCCATCTGGAGACCCCATCCGAACTGGATTCCCAGAAAGCCGAAACTCATATTCCAGATCGACCAAAATGGCAGGCGCGGTTTCTCCATGACGATTCAAACCTCCCCAATCGATGCAATAATATTTATGTGCGGAACAAGATTCCCGCCGCTTGTCGAAGAAACGAGGGATTCAGCCGCCGCAACGCATAACCGGATGGACGATCCTTATTCGGTCTCGCAAGGTTCCCCGATACGCCCGTATATCTCTCCCAGTTCCCGGAGACGCTGTGCCTGCGAATCGGATAGTTGATTTTCGATGAAACGCCACTGCCAGTTACCGGCAGGGCGGCCGGGCATATTCATGCGCGCTTTCGTTCCCAGTCCCAAAATGTCCTGCAGAGGGAAGACGACTGTATCGGCCACCGACGCCATCAGGGTTCGGATAAACACCCACTGCATGTCCCGGCCGTCGGTATTCAGATACCGGCGAGCGTATTCTTTCTCTTTTTGAATCTGCTTCGGGGTACGTGTGCTGTCTTTCCCAGTACTTTCCCACCACCCGACGGTGGTATCGTTATCGTGGGTGCCGCTGTAGGCGACTGTATTGTGCTGGTAGTTATGAGGCAGATCGACGCAATGAGGATCGGAACCGAAAGCGAATTGCAGAATCGCCATACCCGGAAACTCGAACCGATGGCGTAATTCTTCCACTTCCTCGGTAATAACGCCGAGATTTTCCGCAATAATGGGTAATTCACCCAGAGCGTATTGCAGTGTTTCAAACAAAGCGGCACCCGGTCCTCTTACCCATTGGCCGTTGATGGCGGTGGTCTCGGTTGCTGGTACTTCCCAATAAGCTTCAAATCCCCGGAAATGATCGAGCCGTACGATATCCACGCAGGTGAAAATCTGGCGAAATCGGTCGATCCACCACTGGTATCCATTCCGCGCCATAAGGTTCCACCGGTAGATGGGATTCCCCCACAATTGCCCGGTCTGGCTGAAATAATCCGGCGGAACACCCGCCACGACGGTGGGATTCCCCTTTTCATCCAGATTGTAGAGATCCGGATGCGCCCAGACATCGGCGCTATCATGCGCCACATAGATGGGAATATCGCCGATGATTTTGATGCCCTGTTCGTAACAGTAGGTTTTCAAAGCCCACCATTGCGTAAAGAAAAGGTATTGCAAGAATTTTTGCGCACCCACTTCGCTTCCGACCTTCTGATGCCATTGCTCGACCGCTTCCGGCACGCGGCTCGCTATGGCCGGATCCCACTGGGTCCACACCTGTCCCTCATGAGCCTCCTTGACCGCCATGAACAAGGCGTAATCGTGAAGCCACCAGTTGTTCTCATCGCAGAACCGGTGAAATGCATCCCAGACCGGCGAGGATGATTCGGATAACAACCGTTTCCAGGCTGTATGCAGCAGCCTCCGTTTGTAATCGATGACCCACCCGTAATCCACCCGGTCGGAGGGAAACGCGGGCACATCGCCCAGATCGGCTTGGGTCAACAATCCCTCTTCCTGGAGTTTATCCAGGCTGATCAGCAATGGATTCCCGGCAAAGGCGGAAAAACACTGATAGGGCGAATCGCCGTAGCCGGTCGGCCCCAATGGCAGCACCTGCCAATAACGCTGTCCGGCGTCCACAAGAAAATCCACAAAGCGATAGGCTTCCTCGCCCAGATCGCCGATTCCATACGGGCCGGGAAGCGATGTGGGATGCAACAAAATACCACTCGAACGGGGAAATTTCATGATTGTACCGCCTGTTTGTAATGAAAAAGAAAACCCTGCATCTTATTCGTTATTAAACGGCAGTCCCAGTCAACCGGCAATCCATCTCCTATCAAATGGCTGGAAGGTCGCGAAGCGCCGTTATTTATAGTTTTTCAGATTCAAACCAAATTCCCGGACTTTGCGGTACAGTGTGGCCTGGCTCATCTCCAACCCCGCCGCCGCCTGCCCGACGTTGCCGTGAGTAATCCGCAACGCCGTATCGATGGCTTTCTTTTCCAGTTCCGCCAAAGGAACGATTCGGTCGGAGAAACGCATGTCGATTTCTTCGGTGGATTCGCTGCCAACAGGCGCAGTCGGTTCCATTCCCGGCGATTCCACTAAACTGGGTGCGGAAGCGGATGCAGATGTGGAAGCGAACGACCGGATAGGTTCGGGAAGCATATCCTGAATCACCTTGGAGCCCTCGTGTAACACGACAGCCTGTTGAACGCAGTTCTCCAGTTCCCGCACGTTTCCCGGCCATGAATAAGCCTGCAGAATTCGGATCACGTCCGGAGAAATGGCGTTGAACTTCTTGCCGTGTTCGGCGGAGTATTTTTTAAGAAAATGCTCCGCCAGAAGAGGGATGTCGTCCCCTCGCTCCCGCAGGGGGGGGATATGAATGTTGACCACGTTCAGCCGGTAATACAAATCCTCGCGCAGTTGTCCCTCGGCGATGGCTTCGTATGGGTTGCGGTTGGTGGCGGAAATAATCCGGCAATCCACAAATATCTTTTCCTGCCCGCCGATGCGGTAAAAGGCATATTCCTGAAGAAAACGGAGCATTTTGGCCTGCAGGTTGAAATTCATTTCGCCGATTTCATCCAGAAACAGGGTGGATTGATGCGCCCGCTCGCATCGGCCGATGGCGCGTTTGGTCGCGCCGGTAAAGGCGGATCGTTCGTGTCCGAACAGCTCGCTCTCCAACAAATCCTTGGGAATCGCGGCGCAATTGACATCGACCAGCTCCCGGTCGCGTCGCGGCGAGAGATGATGAATGGCTCGGGCGACCAGTTCTTTTCCACAGCCGCTTTCCCCGGTAATCAGGACGGGGGCCTTGGTGGAAGCGACGGTTTCGATTATGTGATAAACCACCTGCATAGGCGCACTGACGCCGATCAATTCGTCCAGTTGGGTCCGCTGCGTCCTTTCGAGAGTGGAGACTTTCTTCTTGAGAGAGAAACGTTCGGCGGCGTTTTGGGCGGTGATCTTGAGACGGGGCAATTCCAGGGGCTTGGGACAATAATCCTGCGCTCCCGCCTGCATGGCTTCCACCACGGTTTCCACTCGGCCGTCGCCGGTGATCATGATAACAGGAACGTCGGGATGAACGTTTCGAATTTCGGGGATCAGTTCGATTCCATTTCCATCCGGCAGATAAATGTCGAGAAAGATGGCATAATATTCACTATCGGCAAGCGCTTCGCGCAGATCGGATGCCGATCCGCCTACCCGGACTTGAAAACCCAGATTTTGCAGATGGGTTTCAACCAACAGGCGCGTCACTTCATCATCGTCAATCACAAGAAAACTGGGTTTTATAGGCATGGAACAGTGTTCACTCTATCTTGAACGAAAAATACAAATTAGGCCAATCTTCCGTTCGGATCGCCACAGCGTTTTCATTTTATCATAATCTCTGTAAGATAAGATAGTAAACAAAATCAAATTAAACAGATATTATGCGGACCAGGGGAACGAATCTGCCAACCTTGTCCGGGCGTCTCTTTTTTACTGTATCGGGTGATACGATCGAATATCGAACCAACCGCGATTGGGTATGACATATGAAATCCGAAAAATCCGATCCCAAACAGGGAAAACGCCCACCGGCGCCCTCATCGCCTCCTGGGAAAAAGCCTGTGCAGGCGCCACCGGCCAAACCGCTTGATAAGCCGGTTCCACCCACCAAGGCAGACGCCAAATCGGCCCCGGCTTCCAGCACCCCCAGCAGAAAACCGGTTTCCTCCCCGGTCAAGGCTGGAACAAAACCGGTTCCGTCTCCCACAAAGGCTGCTGCAAAAACACAAACCCCTCCCGCCAGGACAGAAAAACGGCCTCTCGTTCCTTCTGCCAACGCCCCGAAAAAGAACGGCGAGACCGCCGCCCCTTCTCCTCCCAAGACCGAACTCCGTAAGACGCCTTTCCGGCGGCGAAGAGTGGAGCGAAGCGATACGATCTCGCAGATCCAATATCAAATGGCCCGGAAACGAATGTCGTTTCGTTCCCTGCGGTTTACTCTGATTCTCTTACTGCCTATTACCGCTGTTATAATTGGCGCCCTCTGGAAATGGTCTTTTCAGATTCAAACCAACGAGATCATCCAATGGGTTTTTCTCGGAGAAAACGCTCTGGAAAGCGGCCGGAAAGAGGAAGCCGCCGAATATTATCAAAAAGCTCTCGATCGATACATCTCTTATCATATGGATCGTCCGGAGTTTTGGTGGCAGCGGGACGCTCAGGTTTTTACCGCCATGTTTCAGACGGCTCGGGGATGGCGGCGGTTAGGAGATTTTCGCCGAGGGTTGCAAACCTTTCAGCAAATCGCTCTTCACAACAGCCGGGGAATCGATTCCTGGGTGGGACGCCAGATGCAGGAAGAAATCGGGACGTTTCTCGATCGCGAAAATTGGACCGACGAGGAATTGCGGGAAATCTATCAAGGGCTGATGGAAGCGCCGCCTTCCACCTGGGGATCGTGCAGCCGGGCTTTAATCATGGCGGCGGAACGGTTGAGTTTATACTTCACCCCCATGCAACAACGGCTCGAAACAGCGGATATGGTTATTTATGGAACGCCATCGGGAGGCAAAAGCGGGGAGGGCGGAGAAATCGTGGTGGACGCCATCTCGATTTATTATGTTGACCGTCCGGTTGGGACCATGACAATCCAGATTGCCCCAGAAATGCCAGAATCTACGCGGGAGAGGTTGGATTGGTATATCCAGGAACGCCCCCGTTGCCTGTTTTTTGTGAAGAATCCCGATCGCCCCGTTCTTCAAAACCTGGAGGGAATCATTCTATCCGAACCCTACAGCGTGGAAGAATTTAATCGGTTGTATCGGGAAGAATAAGAAAACCGCTTTTCCTCGCGGGGATCGATGGAATACACCTTGTTCAATGAAACGGGGATTACTAAAATACCCATTCTGAAACGATACGCTGGCGTAGCTCAATTGGCA
>CAZFOX010000334.1:0-6024 GCA_964520565.1 uncultured bacterium
TATGTGGAACGTACCCAGCATCCACAGAACCATTGGCGCGATTTTCTGGACAGCATCAAGTCACGCCGTCCGTCGGTCGCCTGTCCGGAAGTCATGCATTATGCGATGACGACCGTACACGCCGCCAATATCTGTATGTGGCTCAAGCGCGACATGAAGTACGATCCGGTCAAGGAAGAATTCATCAACGACGACGAAGCCAACCGGCTGCGGTCGCGCGCCATGCGGGAACCGTGGATCATCTAAGGGGAAGAAGGAGGATCGATTATGTTGAATCAGACCATTCATCAAGCCGTCGTCGCCGCTCCAGCCGATGTGGAGAAGGAGGCGAAGCTGATCGCTGTTTTAAAATCGGAAGCAGGACAGAAAGAAAAAGCCGACGCTTTTCGCGAACTGGCTTTATGCGCGAGCCGGGAATCCGTGGGTGTCGTGGCCGGTTTTCTCGATAAGAAAGAATACTCGCACATGGCGCGTTACGCGCTGGAGCCCATCCCCGATCCAGCCGTGGACGATGTCTTACTCAAAGCGCTTACTACATTGAAAGGCCGATTGCTGGTGGGTGCGATCGGGAGCCTGGGCGTACGCCGTTGCGTGAAAGCCGTGGAAAAATTGATCCCCTTGTTGAAAGATGGGGATGCGGATGTCGCACAGGCGGCCGCGCGTGCCTTGGGAAGCATCGGGACGGCCGATGGTGCCGAAGCGATTGAAAGCGCATTGGCGGATACGCCCAAAGCCAATCAACTGGCTTTTTGCGAAGGCCTGTTTCGCTGTGCCGAAATTCTGGCCGCCCAGGGATTCAAAGAAAAAGCCCTGGCGATTTACAAGCGGTTGAGTCAGGTGGAAGGAATTCACCAGGTAAAAACCGGCGCAGAATGTGGGTTAAAATGTCTGCAATAATAGATTAACGTGAATTCGATAGAGCAAAGGCCACGCTCGGGCAAAGCGAAGCGTGGCCTTTTTTTGTCGAATTTTTTCCATGCGATGCGTCGTTCTTATCCCGGCAGAGTATGGGTCTCCAGGTTCTCGTTTCCCTGTCCCGACCGGATGGACAGGTCTTCTTTGAGAAATCCCTGTTTTTCCGAGGCGATGATATCGCCCGACGAAGTCGTTCCATTGCTGGGATCGTATGGCCGCAGTGGATAGCCCTGCCGGGTTTTATCGGGACCCCATCCCCATAGCCACCAGCTTCCGTGATAGGAATCCTTGGCTTGCCCTTCCTTGAGCGCTACGTATAAATACCAGCCCACAAGCAGGCCGTCGCCCCGGTTATCTCCCAATTTGGCCCCGGGAATGTGGATGAAAGGGTCGAAGGGAACGCTGGCCATATACGCCACCGGGGACGTGATGGGGCAGATATTGTAGGTGTGGGTTAGCTGTTCTTCCGGGCAGAGTCCGCAAGGCCATCCCGGCTGCCGGAAAGGAGGGCTGTTGTGGTCGATTCGGTACATATCGACGGCGTTGGCCAGAGTACGGACGTCGGCCATCGTGCGGCTGACGAGAGCCCGCAGCCGGGCGTTGATGAAGTTGGGAACCGCGACAGCGGCGAGAATGCCGATGATGGCGACTACGATCAACAGTTCGATTAGAGTGAAACCGTTTCGCTTCATGGTGGAATTCTCTCCCCAGCCAAGTAGTGTAACTAGTAAAAAGTGTCGCGTAAAAAAACAACGATCCGATTTTCAGATTGCTTCACTTCGTTCGCAATGACACGAACGTATTGCAATGTCATTGCGAGCAAAGCGAAGCAATCTTAGGACGATCCGATCCGTCGGCCGGTGCATAGTATGCTTTTTTACCCGACAATATTAAACAGTCACACGATCGGGATAGGAATCCCAAAAATATTATTTGAGATCCAGCGGGATCATTTGAATGTTGCGGTAAGCCACCGGCCCATGATCGCCTTGCAACATCAGGGGCCCCAGGGGCGCTTCCTTACGATCCATGCAGGCGCGGGTTCCGCCGGTGAGTTCGTAATTCTCGTGCACGATTACGCCGTTGTGTTTCACGAGGATGAACCGGGCGTTTTCGGTTTTCTTGCCCTGCGCGTCGAAACGGGGGGCGCGGAAGATGGCGTCGAAGGATTGCCATTCGCCGGGCGCCTGGCTGGCGTTCACGCGAGGGGCTTCCCCTTCGTACGTTTTATCGGTTTTGCTGTCGTAACGGGCGTAAATCGCACCGCAGTCGGTGAAGGTCAGTTCGCTGTCCTTTTTGCCGAAACTGTCGAACACCTGAATTTCATAAAGGCCCTGAAAATAAACGCCCGAATTGGAACCCTGGGGAATGGCAAACTCGATATGCAACTGGCAATCGCCGTGTTCGTATTCGGTGAAAATATCGGTGGTGTTGCCTTTGGTGCCATTGACCAACACACCTTCACCTGGTTGGATGCTGAATTTTTTGGAATCGTTTGGATCGAGTGAAACGGATTCAGCGGTCAGCCAATCATTCTTAACCTTTTCATTACGAACTTTCCAACCACTTATATCCTTTCCATTGAACAACGTTACGATCTCGGAATCCGGGGTCTCTGCGGCGGTCAGGAAATCGGGAACGGTAATCAATCCCGCCATCAGGATCAAAACGCTTCGCAGGGGTTTATACATGCGCATCATTACGTCTCCTTGTTGATAAAATTCGTTACCCTATCGGGCTTTATCATATCCGAACCCGGAGCGTTTGTCATTCTGTTTGGGCATTTTGAATGATCTGTCGTCTACTCTCGTATACTTTGGATACGAGTACGGTTTTGATAAGAAGAAAATGAATAAATCTCCGCGCAAATCCATTTAAATTATGATATGATTGATTGTGCGTTTTTGTGAAAGATTGTGCGGAATGTGCAGGGCATCTTTAGCGAAATACCTGAAGCGATTGGATATTCAATTGTTGGAGAAGACCGGGATGGACGATTATTCGTACGCCGCTCAACAAATGAAAGAGGCGATCATATCGGATTACCTGAAAAAGCACCCTGGCGTTCAACGCCACGAAGTGTTGACGAAACTGGTCAACGGGCGATATGTGGTTGGAACGATTGAAGATGTATTCAAGGAAATGCAGGGGCGAAAAAAAGGCCAGGCCGCCCAGCTGAACCGGCGGGAACTGTTAATCGAATTGTCGCGCGGGGGAGACGAACGGTATAAGGATTCATTGGAGTCGATCAAGAATTCGGAACGGTATATCGAATGGTTGTCTTTAGCCAAATTTTCCGGTTTTTCGGAGCAGGACAAAAAGGAACATACCGAGTTTCTTCATCGTCAATCCGCCGTTTGTTCGAAATGCGCACTCGATCTACACGATGCAAGAGCCAAATTTCAGGAGACAATAAAAGCAGAAGCAAAACTATCCCGCTCGTCTATTAACACCCTGGTTTTGGAATATTTACAATCGGTATACGGGCAATTGAAAGCCGTACGATCCATTTTCAAGCGGGAAGTGGAACTGGGAGACTGGTTTGCGAATGCTACAATGGGTTTTTTTACCACGCAATTTTCCGGGATTCACGCCAAACCCAATCCCTCCGCCGTTCGCGCTATCGCGCGCGCCTTTGCGATACTGCGAGAAAATCATATTTCGGTTCCCGAAATTCAAAGCCAGCAGGATGTGAAGACATTCGATCAATCCATGATCCAGTTGAAGGAACGACTGGAGAAACGGCGAAAACAATATGAAGAATTGAATGGAATCCTCAATTTTCTCGAAACGTTGATCGAAGACTTGAAAATCAATATTGCTGCATCCCCCAGCGAAGAACCCGCCAAAGACTCTTCACAACGTATGGCTTTCACCACTCGGGAGAACAAATCGAGACGACACGAATAGCGCAGTTTTCCCACTTGCCGGAATTTACGAACAAGAAATAATTAAAGAGAGATATCCGTTTAATGAAGGGGGGATTTTTTATGAGCGATTACACCTATGCGGCGGAACAAATTAAAGAGGGAATTATCAACCAATACTTAAAAGAACACCCCGGCGTTCACCGCAGTGAAATAATCGCCAAGACGATTAACGGGAAGATTCTTGTCGGCACGATCCAGGAAACTTTTAAGACCATGGAGGGCCGCAATAAACTTCCCGACGCGAAACAGATCCGGGATCAGAAAATTCTGGATCAACTCGCCCGGGGGGGCGACGAGCGGTATGCGGAGAGTTTGCAATCCATCTCGAATTCCAACCAGTACATCGAGTGGTTGTCCGTATCGAAAAATACCGGATTTTCACCCCAGGATAAAAACGATCAGGAGGAATACCTGAACCGGCAAGCAAGCATCTGCTCGGCGCGAGCCTTGGATTTGCATGAGGCCAAGCGAAAGTTCGTTCAAACCCTGAAGGGAGAGATGAAACCGTCCCGATCCGCCGTCAATACCATTCTCATGGAATACCTTCAGGCCGTGTTCGGTCAGTTAAAAAGCCAGAAAGCCATTTTCACGCGGGAAGTGGAGTTGGGCGACCGGTTTTCCCATGCGGTAATGCAGTTTTTCAATACGCAATTTTCCAGCGTGCATGCGCGCCCCAATCCCGCCGCCATGCGGGCTATCGCGCGTTCCATAGCCATTTTGAGAGACAACCAGATCCAAGTACCCGATATCAAAAATCCCAACGACATGAAGATGTTTAACGGCGCTTTGTGTCAGTTGCAGGAGAAACTCCAGAAACGGCGCGAACAATTCGCCAGTCTGCAACAATTGATCGAATTTCTGGAGAAAGCGATCGAAGGTCTGAAGGCTTCCATGGAAGCGGAGGGAGAAGAAAAATCCCCGAACGGCGATTATCGCCGCATGGCGTTTTCCACCCGCAAAGACCGAAGCCGTTGAAACGAATCCCCATTTCGCAAGAGAGAAATTCTTTCGATGGCGGTATTCATGGAGTGGTTCTCGTAATTCCGTTCCTATTCGCGTTTCAAAAAAGCCGGAAATGATCGGCTTTTTCGAAGATGGGATGTGAAATAAACACACAAATTTTTGAGAACCGCTCTCGTAGAGCGACCAGGATGGTATGACGGTTTCGTGCGATTCCCATTTCCCTCACCCTGACTTTTTCCCCATGGGAGAGGGAACCCAAAGGAGCGCGGGCGTCCCCGCCCGCAGGCCGATGGAGACAATCACATCTCTCACACCGGCTTATCCCAGTAGGATATTGGGAAAACCTATCACCCTGCTTGAGAGAAATACCCGACATTTCCAGGCGGTCAGACTACTCGATTAATTGGATGAAGAATAGCCGGGACATTCTTCCCGGACAGATTCTTTGGAGACGGCGGTTTTCTGGCGGTCGAAAAAGAAGGGACTGTGGCTAAACTGTTTGCAGAGGAGTTCTTCAGGAATTTCCTTCAGGAAGCGCGAGGGTGTGCGTTTGGCTCGGCGTCCGTACTGCATCCGCTCCTGGGTGAAACTGAGGGTGAGATGACGCTGGGCTCGGGTTATGCCCACGTAGCAGAGCCGGCGTTCTTCATCCACATCGGTGTTATCCTTAACGGACCGGGCGTGCGGAAGAAGGTTTTCTTCGAGACCGCACAGAAAAACGTAGGGGAATTCCAGGCCTTTGGCGCTGTGGAGAGTACAAAGAAGTACCGCGTCGCCTTTTCTTCGCTTTTCTTTGTCATTCTGGCCGGGTTCATCTCCCAACGAGAGGGTATCGATAAAATCCATCAGGGTTCCCTTGGATTGGGTTTCGGCGAACGAAGCCGCGGCAGAGACCATTTCTTCGACGATCTCGATCTTCATCTGAGCGAGGGTTGCATCCTCGATGGTGCGTTCCAGTTCTTCGCGGTAACCGCTGCGTTCGATAACCATGCGTACCAGATCGGGTACAGACCGGGATCGGATTTCGCGATGCAGATCGTCGATGAGACGAACCAAATTTTGGATACCCTCGAGCGATGACCGGGAAATGTCGCCGCCATGCCGGACGGAACGGAGCGCCTGCACGACGGGAATTTCTTTCTCGTGCGCTTCTTCGGTGAGTTTAAGAATCGTGTTATTTCCGATTCCCCGGCGAGGAACGTTAGCAATACGGAGC
>CAZFOX010000335.1:0-6017 GCA_964520565.1 uncultured bacterium
GTCGCCCCAATTGCCGCGATCGCGCGACGAGCCGTAGTGTTCGTTTTCCAGGATTACGGGAAACCGGGGCCAGAACCATTGCGCCATTTCCGCGTTGTAGAAATGCTTGGGGGGAGCCTGTACCAGAATGCTGTCGTCGCGCAGAGTCATGCCGCGATCCAAACCGTGACGGATGATGCCCAAACCAGGATATTTTTCGATGTCCAATCCCGGGCCGCTGCCGCCCTGAAAAGCGAAATCGTCGTTGACGGCCAACAGGGTTTTCTGAAAATGCTTTCGATGCAAATCGATGTGTTTTACTAATACTTCGGGGGGATATTTCATCTTCGTACTGGCGAAGGTATGTCCTTCCCCCCATACGCCGAAGGAACCCACATCGACAAAGGCTACATTGGGGTTGCCGTCGTAGCGGGCTGCGGCGGCGGCCAGAAACCGGTCGAATTTTTCCAGAAAGATGGGATCGTTGTAATCGGGTTCCCAATACGGGCCGTCCTCCTGGATTTTGCCGGGCGAGAAATTGTATCCTTTCGCTCCCGCGTCTTCGACCCATTTGGGCGTGGCGTAGCGCGTCCACGATTCGCAGCAGGTGAGGCGGAAGGCGACCTGCAATCCCTTGTCGATCCAGCGTTGCGCGGGCGCATCGACGATCGACCAGTTGAATCGACCCTCCTCTTCTTCGATGAATCCCCAGGGCAGGCGCAGGTAGATGCAGGAAAGGCCGGGGAAATCGTCCAGCGTATCGGACGGCTCGAGCCGGCTGCCGTAATTCTCGATGATGTTGCTGTAGAAGTGCAGCGTCCAGCCCATTTGAGGATTCATTAAAGCTGCGCCGGTGTCGCGGGGATGGAGTTGGATCGTTTCCGCGTCGGCAAAAGCAGGCAGCGAATCGGCAAGAACGATTAAACCGAGTATCGAACAACCAAATAGAATAGCGAACAATCTCTTTTTCATGATGGAATATCTCTTTCCTCTATACGGAGGTTGTATGGTTGAATCCCAACTTGTTGATAAACCATAGAAACCGTATGATGTCAATTGGATTGTTCTACTTAATACCAGGACGCGTGGAAATCAAAAAGAAGTGGATAGAGAAACGATGATTGCTTTTGTGCTAGCGGATTTGTAGATATTTTTATTATTTCTTTTATGCTATCAACTATTAAACTCATCGAGGTGTCGCTTTGTTTGGGAAACGCAAACTAATTAAGGAACTAGAACCGCCTCCAATTTCAACTACGAATCCAGAAGCAATGGAAATACTGCGTATGTGGTCTATACCGGATGATATTCAACAAGTGAGTTTACGCATTTGTTGGAAGCATCCTGGAACATGGGGCCTTGCGCTCGTCGATATCGCACGTCATGTAGCTCTAGCTTATGAACGAGAGGGGTACGATCGAGATGAGGTTCTTCGGAATATTCGAACGTTTTTCGATGCAGAGTGGTTATCGCCAACGGATACGCCGAAATATCTAACAGATGATAAATGAATCTATATTGCTAAGAGCAGCGCGATAGGGCACGCCCCGGCGCATTGCTCGCAAAGTTCAATAATCAGTGAAAATCAGTGATTCATTCAATAATCCCCCCTCACACTCTCACACACGCCGCAAGTTCCTAAACGCTATGTAAAGGGGATATGTCGGGTGGCAAGGGCAAGGCTTTATTCTGTCCTTGCATTTAGCGATTCAGATCATTCCGCATCAAGGACAGAAAGTACGCCGCCGTAGTCACCCGACGAGCTTCATCCTCCCAAAAAGTCTATAAACCGAACTAGATTTTTCTTCTTTCTTCATATTACATGGAACCATGTCAAGACAGTTATTTATGCCAAACGAGAGGAGAGGGGTATGTATCGAAAAACAGGATATTTGATTACCATAACTTTTGTTGTAGGTTCGTTTCTGCAGGCTCTAGCCGCCGACAACGTCCGAAAAATCTCGCTCGCCGAGTATAAGGATAAGATGAAGGGCGGCTGGATCGGGCAGATGGCCGGTGTCGGATGGGGTGGCCCCACCGAATTCAAGTGGCAGGGCGAGATTATTCCGGAAGACAAAATCCCCGAGTGGAAGCCGGAGATGATCAACCAGTTCGGGCAGGACGATATTTATGTCGAGATGACCTTTATGCGCTCGCTGGAGCAATACGGTTTGGATGTTTCCATTCGCCAGGCGGGGATCGATTTCGCCAACAGCGGATACGACCTGTGGCACGCCAACCGAGCCGGTCGGGATAACCTGCGCAACGGGATAGCGCCTCCTGATTCGGGACATCCGGAATTTAACAAACATGCCGACGATATCGACTATCAGATCGAAGCCGATTACTCCGGCCTGATCGCGCCGGGATTGCCCAATGTGGCTATCGAACTGGGGGAGAAGTTCGGGCGGTTGATGAATTACGGCGACGGTCTCTATGGCGGCCAGTTTGTCGGCGGGATGTATGCCGAAGCGTTCTTTGAAACCGATCCGCTGAAGATCGTGGAAGCCGGATTGAAATGTATTCCCGCTAACAGTCTTTACGCGCAAACCATCCGCGATGTCATCGCCTGGTATAAGGAAGATCCCAACGATTGGGTGAAGACCTGGGAAAAAGTTGAAGCGAAATACCAGGACGATCCCAATAACCGCAAATTTTCCTGCAGCGGCGCCAAGGATAAATTCAACATCGACGCTAAGATCAACGGCGCGTATATCGTTATTGGATTGCTTTTCGGCAAGGGCGATATCGACCAAACCATCATCATCTCGACGCGCTGCGGGCAGGATTCGGATTGCAATCCCTCCAATGCGGGCGGAGTGTTGGGAACTGCGATCGGTTTTTCGAAAATGCCCGAGAAATTTAAATCGGCACTGGACGATAGCCAACATTTCAGCCATACCGCGTACAACTTCGCCAGTTTGACAAAGGTTTCCGAAGATTTGGTGAGGCAGGCAGTGAAGAAATACGGCGGCAAGATCGAAAAGGATGCCAACGGCGAAGAGGTTTTCGTTATTCCCATCCAGGAACCGAAACCGAGCCAACTGGAGCAATGCTGGGAACCCGGCCCTATCGCTGGTAGCAAATTCACCGAAGCGGAGATGAAGAAGGTATCCTTTAAGACGTTCAACGATAAGATGCAGGAAGAACTCAATCGTTGCTATCCCGGCTGGACGATCCAGAATTGTCATGAAGATATGAATCCCGGATTTCGAGAAGAACTGCAAGGCAAAAAGAATGTTTTCGTCACTCATCCGCCTCGCGAAGGCGCCTGTGTGTTGAGCCGGGAAATTGAAATCCCCAAAGAAGGCGATACCCAGCTTCATCTGACTGTTGGACATCATCCAGACGGCGACTGGACGTTGATCGTCAAAGTCAATGGGAAAAATTGGATCGTGACAGACGTCGGGAAAGAGACTGCGCCGAACGGTTGGACAGAGGCCAGTATCAGTTTGGGAGGTTTCGCCGGTCAAAAAGTGAAGATCGAGTTGCTCAATCAAGCCAGCGGCTGGGCGTTTGAAGCGGGGTACTGGGCGAAGATCGAAATTCGGTAAAACCGATAAAAGATGGAAGGTGAAAAGGCTTGCCCGGAAATCCGGGCAAGCCTTTATTGATAATTCGGCAAAAAGTGACTTGAAGACGAAACTCACGCTATATCTTGTACCAGTCACTTAGATCGATCCACGAAGTCTTGTGGATCGAATTTACGTTGATGACTTTTTATCGTTACGTCATACATAATTCGAAGGAAAATTACAACAAGGATAAATTGTTCTCGTAAAGGCTAATGTGTAGACCGAAAGAATTATCTCACATTGAATTGCAACAATGAATGTGAATGAATAACAAGGTTTAAAAATCCTATTTCTGTTGATACACCGAAAGCACTTTGAGTCCGGTCTTATTGCGGAGAATCGTTTCGATCTCCTGAGCTTCCTCGAGACTGATAGTGCGCAGGGGAACCGCTTCGTAAGGACGCAAGGCTTCGCTGTGGCCACCCCGTGAGGCGATGTGCCAGGATTTGGGGTAGGGGCGGGTTGGGGTGTTGAGTTGCACTTCGTCGGGACGGATACGGTTAAGAATATCCGCCAGGCGTTCCACTTCCGCGCGGTTGGTAGGCAGGAACATAATCTGAATGCCGAGGACTCCAGCATACTGTTTTTTCAAGGCCTCGATTCCATCCACAATCGCAGTCAGAGTAACGCCGTCCGCGGGACGATTGACCCGCCGGAAAATATCTTCCCTGGCGGCGTCTAATTTGACATAGATCCGTTGTACGTGCATTAATTCGGCTATTACTTCGGGATGGTGGAGTAGCGTTCCGTTGGTCAAAACCAGTTGGGGGATTTTTGCGATCCCGGCCAGCGCGCAGGCGACTTCGCCCAGATTAGTCGCCAATGTAGGTTCGCCGCTGCCGCTGTAGGTGATGATATCCGCATTTTGCCAGGGACTGGCGAGGAAATCCTCCACGACTTTTTGTGTGGGGACAAAGAGACGCCGTTGATTGGTGATCACCTGGATTGAACCTAACTGACAATAAACACAGTTAAACGAACAGACGGAAGTCTCGCAGATCAGATCGACGCCCAGGGATTGACCCACTCGCCAGGAAGGAACCGGGCCATAAACAGTTGATATGGGTGGATGAGGTTGGTTCATCGATTTTTTGGGAGTCAATATATCCCTTTTAGATGATATTGCAATTTTGAAAAGGGGGTAGGTGCACCAAGCGATCTTTTGAAAATGTAAGGTCTTAAGTGTGTCAAGTTATAGTGCTTGCTTGGAGAGAAACCAAGAAATATAAAGAAGTTACTGAAATGCCATTTCTTTACTTTTACAAGCTGATGGCATGACTTTTGTTGATGGAATTCGTTATGCGAATCGATGAACAAGAGCGAGTCTTTTATCGAAATGAATAAATCGATTGAGAATCTGAAGAGTTTACAAACCAGCATTGATATCCTATTCAATCGATAGTGCCATGGAGCGATCACTGGGAGGATGTGTCATGGTCCGAGTTGGCAACCGGAGTCATATATTTTCGATAGTAGATGAGCAATATGAAGAAAAGAGTAGAATAGAATGATACACGAAATGAATCGAAATGTTGAAGGGAAAGAGAGAAACTCATTAGAAATGACATGAAGATAAAATGGAATTATATTTATTTGTTTTTCATAGAGTAAGATAATATATATTGAAAATGATTCTTCATGAAATGAAAACAAGAAGTAAATTTTTGAATGAACTTTTAAAAAAATTCTCTTGACGATTTGATGGAGTTGTATAAACTATCCGTTTGGAATTCAGAATACGATCCTAATGAATCATGGCCAATCGTCACGATATCTATATCACAGATTGAAATTATATTGAATTTTGAAATGAGTGTGTTTTTTTAGTAGAGATCGCGTGTGTGGCGAAATGTGAAGAGTGGGATTATCAAGGGTTATTCCTTTACAAAGAAGGGAAATTACGTTTGCCTCACGTGGTTTTAACCGGGGACGCAACAAGAGTCGACTTACGTCAAACCCTGGTTCCTGTCTCGGAAGAGAAGGAAACGTGGTTCATAAAAGTTGATGATATTTATGTAGAACGAAGAGGCGCACGAGCCTTAATGCGGACTGTGGCAGTTGAAGAGGGACATCCGCAAACGTTCTACATCCTGGTGGCAAAGGACGACACGGAGAACCGGCTGATTATTCGGCTCGATCCTTCCACAGATCCAATCAAAACCCGCGGTGTCAAACGTTCAATTGCTGTTGTGGCAGAAGGGCTCATGCGATGCCGAGCCGATGTTTCTGTCGAACGGCATAATATAACAGGATATCTGGATTCAGCGGTCTAAATTCAGCGGTCTAACAAACCACAATCTTGAAAGCATAAAGGACTCATCCAGATGAGAAAGGAGAATCTTTCGTAGCCCGGAGGTATTAGCCCCAATAAAAATGGGATATGAGAGATCGTATCGTAATCGATGGATACCGTTCAGAAGAAAAATGAGGTGACCTCCAGCAAGAGTACGCGTGAAGCCATTG
>CAZFOX010000336.1:0-6013 GCA_964520565.1 uncultured bacterium
TCGCAGGATTTCTATCTGATCGGCCGGATCGATATCGGCGGCGAGGGGATATGGATCGACTTCGCCTCGGAGACCTACGAGGGATTGCCCGCATGGCGGACGAACGTGGAACTGGCGGACGGACAAGCCATTCGCCTCTATTTCCGCTATCAGCCTCCCTTCGCCGGTTCGGGACCTGCCAACCTGATTTACGCCGAAGTGGATATGAAAGACTATCGAGTCAAGCAGGCGGATTATTGGAAACTGGTTTACGCGGCGGAGCATCACAACTGGAACGAGAAATTTCTGGTGCTTTTCGACGCTCCCATCGGGAACGCGTACGGGATCGTCTATTACGGAAGAGACATATTTGAATCCACACCGCCGCAGGCATTCACGGTCGATAAAGACCTCAACCACCTCGAACAGATCGGCGTCGTAAATTCCATAACCGAACCAATCGAAACCATCCCCCTCCCCTCCGCCGTTCGAGGTTGGGAGGGTTATTAAGCGATTCGCGTTGATGTATCATCGAGATAGGAGAAGTCGAGTCGAATAATGGCTTGAGGAACGGATCGATGACATTCGAAGCGCCTGGAAAAAACACTTTGGAAATTGAAGTAACGAACGTATCCCGTCACGGCTTTTGGCTATTCGTGGATGGCCGGGAACTATTCGTTTCATTTCAGGATTTTCCCTGGTTCCAGCAGTCCACCATACATTCTATTATTAATGTAATACTACTTAATCCAGATCATCTATATTGGCCGGAATTGGATATCGATCTATCCGTGGAATCGATCGAACATCCGGAACGGTATCCATTGATTTCAAAATAATCCGGCTTATTCTGCCTGGATTTCCTGCTTGATCTTTTCGTAAAACATCTTGGCGGGAGCGCCGCAGAAGAACACCGCCATCCAGGCGGCTTCTTCGATTTCCTCCCATTTCATTCCCTGCGCCAGCGCGTTCTGCAGGTGCATCTTCAGGCACGGTTCGCATTTGGTAGCGATGGAAAGCGCGATCGCCATCAGTTTCTTGTTCCGCGCATCGATCCCCCCCGGTGCATTAGCCGCCTGAGAGAAAGCCTTGAATGCATCGCCCACTCCCCCCGCTGCCGATCCGGGTGCCAAGGGCGGCGTACTTTCCGCCTTTGATCCTGCGGGAGTTTTATCCATTCTTATTCCCGTGGATTCATGCCCTCCCCCACAGCATTCAAACGACCCGGGTGCCAAGGGCGGTGTTTTTTCCGCCCTTGATCCGGGTGCCAAGGGCGGTGTATTTTCCGCCCTTGCTTCAAGGGGTTCCCGGTACGTCCCAATCAAGCGCCCCGGTTCGGCCAGATTGACTCTCACCCGCCGCTCGTTCGTTTCCACGATACGCCCGATCCGCGCCGATGCCGTATGCCCCCGCGATTGCAGGGCGTCCACATACGCATCCGCTTTTTCTGGGGGCAGCGCCACCAGCAATCCTCCGGAGGTCTGCGCGTCGAACAATAAAGCGAAGAGGCTCTCGTCGGTATCCGGGCTGGGATCGACTGCCTCGCCGAACGATTCCAGGTTCCGCTCGACCGCGCCGGGAATCATTCCCGCCCGGGCGCAAGCCAGCGCTTCGGCAAACACGGGCACATCGGCCATATCGATTTCCGCTCCGGCGCCGCTATGGCGGGCCATCAGTGCGAGGTGTCCCATCAGGCTGAAGCCGGTAACGTCGGTGCAGGCGTGCGCGCCATATTCCAGCATCAACTCGGCGGCATCCTTGTTGAGTTCCGCCATCGACTCGCCGATGAGGCCGACGGCCTCTTGGGACGCGCGCCCGATCTGGGCGGCGAACGAAACGATTCCCGTCCCGATGGGTTTGGTTAAAACCAGCACATCGCCGGGACGCGCACCCGCGTTGGTGACGCCGGTGCCGCGAACCAGGCCGGTCACCGCAAAACCGCATTTGAGTTCCTCGTCGTTGATGCTGTGCCCGCCGATGACGCTGACCCCCGCCTCGCGCAAGGTCTCCACTCCGCCGCGTAGAATGTCGGCCATGATTTCGCCCGGCAATTGCTCGATGGGAAATCCAATAATCGAGAGAGCGCAAATGGGACGCCCGCCCATCGCGTAGATATCGCTCACCGAGTTGGCGGCGCAGATCCGCCCGTAGGTGATAGGGTCGTCCACCACCGGCGAAAATACATCCACCGTCTGCACCAGGTTGTATTCGCCGCCGATACGGTATATGCCCGCATCGTCTCCCGCCGCTACCCCCACCAATACGTTGGGATCGCTATAGGTGGGTAACTGGGACAGCACCCGTTGCAAGTCCGCCTGACTGATCTTGGAGGCGCATCCCGCCTTGCGCACCGTCTGGGTCAGGCGGATCGATTCGGGAGATGGATCGGGACGTTCCCCCGCGCAGGGACAGAGATTCTGCGAATGGAATATCTCGCAGGGACACGGCTGTTTGGGATTGCACACGCAATGCCCCAACGCCATCGATCTCGCCATCACCCGTTTACGCCGTTCCGGAAATCGCATTTTTTTGCCTTCTTGGATGATTTTCTGTCATCTTTTCCATAACGCGATTCGTATTATAGAGTTGAATACCGACTGCGTTGAGGCGAATGGCATGCCAACAAGCGACGAGCAACTTATGCTGGAGATTGTCCGAGGGTCGGCGCCGGCCTTCGAGTTATTGGTGCATCGTTGGGAACGGCGGATGCTGGACTTCCTGCATCGTTGCGTCGGCGATCGCGCGGAGGCGGAAGACCTGCGCCAGGAACTGTTCCTGCGAGTGTATCAGAAGCGCGCTTCGTATCGCCCGGAGGGACGGTTCACCTCATGGTTGTACCGCATCGCCGCCAACCTGGCGATCGACAAGCACGCGCGCCGGAAAAAACTCGCCACGCAATCCATGGACGATCTCGATACCGTTCAAAATCCACCCGTCTCGAGTCCCGATCGCGATTCGAGAAACCGGGCGGTGTTGGGAGAGTTCGAAGAACGGGTGTTCAGTGCGCTTCAAAGTATTCCCCACGAGGAACGAATCGCACTGGTGCTTCGGCATTTCGAAAATCTCAATTTCAAAGAGATCGCCGAATTGACGAACGAGCCCGAAAGCACGATCAAGTCGCGGGTATACCGGGGATTGCAATCCATGCGCGCCGAATTAAAACGCGCCGGAATCCAGGAAACGGATTGCGCCCTCATTGCCTAAGAAATAGGTAACTTCGCTGTTTTATGGGCAATCGTTGGATAGGAAACGCCAGTTCCCTCGCCCTCCGGGAGAGGGGTAGGGTGAGGGCAATGACCGTCATGTTCAATGGAAGAAGTAAGGTAACTTCGCTGGTTTATGGGCAATCGTTGGATAGCAAGCGCCGGTTCCCTCGCCCTCCGGGAGAGGGGTAGGGTGAGGGCAATGACCGTCATGTTCAATGGGAGAAGTCAGGTAACTTTGGTGGGCAGTAATACGATGCCTACCCTACGAGATAGAAGAATAAATTCTCTTTGAGGTAATTATGATGAACCGGGACGAACTGGAACAATTGATGGTTTCGCAGCTCTATGGCGAAGGATCGTCCGACGACCGGCGCAGACTGGAAGAATGGTTCGACGCCCATCCCCAGGATCGCGCCGAATTCGATGGCCTCCGCCGTACCTGCACCTTGCTGGACCGGCTGCGAAGTCCCGAAGAGAGCGGCGCAATGGTGGTGGAACTCCCGCCGGGCAATCGTTTCTCTCCCCGCCGCTGGCGTGGTTGGATGCTGGCGGCCGCCGCCGGTTTCACCCTTCTGTTCCTCGCCGGAACTCAGGGATTCATCCTTCAGATCGGTTCGTTTCGCGTGGGAATGGGAACGGCGGCTCAAACCGCGAATGTCAAGGATTTAATCCGCGAGGAATTGTCGGCGCATTACTTTCCCACTTTGAATGAATTGGTTCAAACCGTCGGAACGATACAGACCTCGCGCGATCTGGTTCTGCAACGCCAGGCGGCCATCGAACAATCGCTGATCGATCTCGCCGCCATTCAAAAGATCAACGAACGCAAGGTCGAGATGGCGCTTAACGAGTTGGTGGACGGCATCGACGAGCGATTGCGTCCGTTCCTGGCCGCGGGTCAACCCACCGTTTACCGGGCGATGCCGGTGATTCATTCGAGTCCGAATTAATGGAATGAGATGTAGTCAGGTGGCTTTGGTGGGCAGGAAAGCGCTGCCCACCCTACAAAATACATCCTCAATCAAACGAAAGACCCGTTCCCTCGCCCTCCGGGAGAGGGTTAGGGTGAGGGCAATGGCCGTCAATTTCCAACGGGAGATGAAGGGTGGCTTTGGTGGGCAGGAAAGCGTTACCCACCCTACGAAATCTACGAAGAGTTCGGAATACTAAATATCTTGTTTATAGAAAGGAAACCGTCATGAAACGAATTCATACGATATCGATCTGCAGCTTCTTTATTGTCATTCTCCTCGCGAGTTTCTCCTTCTCGCAGGATGCGCCTCAGGCAGGAAATCCCCTGGACAAACGTATCGAAGGCCCCTTCACGGCCTACAACCAGGACGTTAAAGAGCTTCTCAAATTGTTACAACAAGAATGCGGTTTACAATATGTTCTTGAAGCGGGTGTCGATAAGACAGTGAGTTTCGACCTGGATTCGCCTACCGTCGGCGCGGTACTGGACACCATGCTGCCGCAGGCAGGCCTCGCCTATAAAGTGGTTGACAATGTATGCCGGATTGGAAAACCGGAATCTCTTAAAAATCAACCACACAAAATCATTGAATGCAGTCCTGCCATGAATCAACGATTGGATGCCAAATTGGAAGGCCCATACATTGCGCGCAATCAGGATTTAAAAACCGTCATGATGCTTTTCTCCGAAACAACGAAAATCCCGACTATTTTGCCGGAAAAACTCAATCACAAAGTCACATTCAACCTCGAATCGCCCACCGCTCGTGAATTTCTGGAAGCCATCCTTAAGCCTATCCATATGATCTGCGTGGAAACCGACCAAGGCAGCCTCCTTATCGCCTCTCCGGATTCGGAGAGCGACAAGACCAAAGACGCCAAAGAAAGCCGTGGGGAAAAAATCCGTAAATCCCTAGCAGTGATGAGCAACGTGCTCGACTACATGCTGAAGGAACGCCTCGGCGAGGGATACCAGTCGCGCGGTATCTTTTCGAAAGGGACGCGGGGATACTGGATTCCGGAGACGGGACTCGTGTTTATGCTGGGAGTGAAGTTTCCTCTGGTGAAACCGGAGGTGGCCGAAGCCGCGCAAGGGGAAAAACAGGAAAAAGATCTATGGGATCGCTTTGAAACGAAGATCGATACGGGCGGTCTTCCCGATCTGTATCAAGATGAGCCGGTAACGTCTCGGCGCGAAGTGATCAAAGTGCAGGCAAATCCCGAATTCGACGCACAGAAAGTAGAGACCATGCGCCAGACGATTCTCGAGGCGCTGGCCAAATATGGAAACCGGTTTGAAGGATTCCGGGAGGACGAAACGATCACCGTGGTTGTGGAAGGAGATGGCAGCCTCATCACTCTTCCCAACTTCAAACAACCCTATAGTTTTATCTATCAATCCAGCGATCCGGATTCCAAGGACAAAGCGGGCCGTGTGGTCGTGACACAATCCCGCCGAGTCGCCGAGCCTCTCAAACAGGAAGGGCGGGTAACGATCAAAACGGAAAAACGGGAGAACAGTCAAAAGGAGGAGAACAATCAGGTCGAAAAATCAGAAACGATCTCGATTCAGGAGAAGCGGGAAACAGATCGAATTCCCGAGGAGGATTTGGCTTCACTGGATCGACGGATCGATGAAGTGGAAATCGAATTACGGAGCAATGCCGATATTTTGAACACCCACAATGAAGATCGGAAACTATCGGAAAGGGAACTCCAACTTGCCGAAGAAAATGTAAAGCGGGTCAAGGAACTTTATGAAACCGGACGGGGTTCGCAGGAGGAAGTCCAACAGGCGGAAAAGCGAACGATCGAAACCCAAAAAGCCCTGAATGAAAGCCAGCGGAAAGTCATTG
>CAZFOX010000337.1:0-6009 GCA_964520565.1 uncultured bacterium
CCTCGAAAAGCGGGTGGAGGATTTACTGGCGCGCATGACCCTGGAAGAAAAAGTAGGGCAAATGAACATGCCCTGCGTGTATGAAGGCGGCCTCGGCCGGGATATCCCCGCGAAATTGGAAGCCTGCAAGAAATTTGCAGAGGGAACCTACCGGGACGACATCGGGCCGGGCGGCGGATTCTTCACCCTCGCCAACACGATCCTGATCCAAGGCCCCCGTCAGCAGGCGGAGTATTTCAACGAACTGCAAACCATCGCTACTCAAAAGACTCGTTTGAAAATTCCCCTCTTGCAAACCGAAGAAGGAACCCACGGGCTGATGTGTTCGGGGGGAACCATTTTCCCCGAAGGGTTGGCACTGGGCAGCGCATGGAATCCGGAATTGATCCACGAAGTGTATACCATCGCTGCCCGCGAAGCGCGCGCGGTAGGGATTCACCAGCTCTTCACGCTGGTTATTGAACCCTATCGCGATCCCCGATTGGGACGCAGCCAGGAAGGATACAGCGAAGACCCTTATCTGATATCCCTTTACGCCAAAGCCATCGCCGGTGCGATACAAGGTTACGACATCTCCGCACCCGACAAGGCCGTCGCCGGTTTCTGCCATTATCCCGGTCGGAGCCAACCGGTCAGCGGACTGGAGCGAGGAGCGATGGAGATATCCGAACGATGCCTGCGCGAAGTGTTCCTTCCTCCCTGGATCGCGGGGATTCGCGAGGGCGGCGCTTTGGGTGTCATGGCCACCTACCCGGCCATCGACGGCGTCCCTGCCCATGCTTCCGATAAGATTCTTACCCATATCCTTCGCGACGAACTCCAATTCGATGGCCTGGTGCTCGGCGAAGGCGGCGGCATCGGTACGCTGGTTTACGAGCGGCTGGCCGCCGATCAAAAACAGGCGGGGCAGCTGACGCTTCGGGCGGGGCTCGATGTCGGGATATCCTACGAGGAAGGATACATGGGGCCTCTGATTGAAAGCGTCCGGGAAGGCAAAGCGTCCATGCAGGACATCGATCGGGCGGTGGGCCGCATTCTCAAACAGAAATTCCGGCTCGGTCTTTTCGAGAAACCTCTGGTCGATCCCAAGCATGCTGTAAAGGTCAGCCATACGGAAGAACATCAACAGACCGCCCTGCAAGCGGCGCGGGAAGGAATCGTGTTACTGAAAAACGAAGAGAACCTTCTCCCCCTTTCCAAGAACCTGAAATCCATCGCCGTAATCGGCCCCAACGCCGATCACGAAAAGAATCAATTGGGCGACTATACCTCCATCGAAGTCCTGCAGGATATCACGACGGTATTGGACGGGATCAAAGCCAAGGTTTCGCAGGACACGCAAGTGACTTATGTGAAGGGATGCGACGTGATCGGCGACGACGTGGATGAGATCGAAAAAGCCTGCGAGGCCGCGAAAAACGCCGAGATCGCCGTCGTGGTGGTGGGTGAAAACGAATGGCGGGCGGAGGGGAAGAAAGGAACCAGCGGAGAAGGCTACGACGTCGCCAGCCTCGACCTGACCGGACGCCAGGAAGAACTTGTCCGGGCGGTTTTTGAAACCGGGACGCCGACTATCGTGGTTCTTATCAACGGAAGACCGCTCTCTATCCGTTGGATTGCAGAAAAGATTCCCGCCATTCTGGAAGCCTGGTGCTGCGGCGAGAAGGGCGGCGAAGCGGTTGCCGAGATTCTTTTCGGCGAAATCAATCCCAGCGGACGATTGCCGGTCACCGTTCCCCGGCATGTGGGACAGCTGCCTGTTTATTACAATCACCGGCCATCCAAGACGTATTGGATCGAGGAAGGCTGGGGAAAACCCTACGCCGATATGAGCGCCAAACCGCTTTACGAATTCGGTTATGGACTAAGTTACACCACGTTTGAGTATAGCGATTTACAGATCGATCCCCCCAAGACCGGAACGGCGGGTTCCATCCAGGTCAGCGTGGCGGTCAAGAACACGGGCAAGATGGCCGGGCAGGAAGTCGTTCAGCTGTACCTTGTCGACCAGTTGGCCAGCATTTCTCCACCGGTCAAACAGTTGAAGGGATTTCAGAAGATCGGCTTAAAACCCAGCGAAACCCAAACCGTACAATTTACACTGACGCCAGACCATCTCTCGTTGCTGGATCGTAACCTGGTATCCGTCGTCGAACCGGGAACCTTCGAAGTGCAGATCGGGCATTCTTCCGAAGACATCCGGTTGAAAGGGACGTTTGTGATCGAATAGCCCAAGATAACACCTTCAGTAACAATGAAAAGGGTGGATGGGATTGCCTCCGATCCACCCTTTTCTTTATACGATCCAGTTTTTAATACGCCATCCACTCCAACACGGCCGTTCCATCCGCATCGTACGCGCGGTCGGCCATCTGCAGCACGGCCGCCATTTGATAGATACCATCTGCAATCCCTTCTGGCATGCAATAAGAGTCATCGTTCCAATCGGCGGGCGGTGTGTTAGGCGCGTTATCGGGCAGATCGCCTCGTGCGGCCATGTAAGGTTTTACTTCCGCCATATACGAGGGACTGGGATTCAACTGCACCCATTTTCCCCGGCTATCCCACCCTTCGAACGCCTGGCGCAGATGGGGACGATCGGGCGCGGTCTGGACGTGATCGACGACGCTGCCCAGAACCATTCCCTCCAGCGCCGGGATATTGTTAAAGGCACTTTCATACATATGCACGGCCTCGCGCAGATCCCAATAGACGTCGGCTTCTTCCGGCGTGGCGATGTCTGAAGGCCATGTCAGAAAGAGCCCTAGGTCGCGAAACGCATAGGTCGCCTGGCGGGAATAGTATTGTTTGGTTCCGTCTTCATAATAGGAGAGAGGGAAATCTTCATCCATGCTCAATAAACCATCGCCATCCAGATCGGATGTGAAACAGGGCGTTGGAGGTAAAATGGTTTCCGTGTAAATATTGTCGCCGTTCCCGTCGTGGAAGATGGCATGGGCGCGGTCGGCGGGGCGGTAATGCAGGTCGCTGTAATCGATGGTTACTTCCGTCGCGCTGTATGCGGAATACCGAGGATTCACCACCCGCCAATACTCGACTTCCGTCCCGCATCGTATCTGCACGCCACCCAGGTTGGTGGTGGCAAACTGGCTGCAAACCGGCGTTTCCCACTGGATGATGTATCGCAGATAATCTTGCAGGTCCGCTCCGTGCTGTGCGGCAACGGCCACGACGATATTGCCGCCGTTCGACGACCCTAATAGCCCAACATTGTTATGCAGGATGGGAACCGGCGATATCTCGTCGATGGTACGTCCCGCGCTGTCGGTCAGTTGCCCCGCCGCATAGAGAAGCACGTCGCGCAGAGCCAGTATGCAGTTCGGCCCCCGGTAATCGTAGACGCCGTCGGACGAACGATCTCCTTCCCGGCCGCCGGGATGTAAAAACGAAATCACGACGGTATCCTCCGCATAGGCAAATAGCGTGCTGGAAAGACTCCCCGCCGAAGTTCCTCCCAGGGCAAAGACAACCACCGGCGCGCCTTCCGCATATCGCGCGCGCTCCGGAAATTTTACATTGAGAGCCAGGGTACCTTCCGCGGAACCGGTGCTGAGGGAAGGAAGATCGACTGCGATCGTGCCCGCCATAGGTTCGGGAACCGTATCGTCCGATAGCACATCATCCAGGTTTTCATCGTCCCATTTCCCGTATCGCACCCGGTCGGCCATCTCGCAAACCGCCGCCATCGCCGCCTTGATGGAAGAGCCTGCCGTATTGGGATGCGCCCAGGCCAGCGGATCGCGCCAATCCGGTTCGGCATTGGGATCGTTATCGGGAAACGCAACCGACGCCGCCGGATCGATCGCCGCCACGTAAGCGCGATCGGGGTTAAGACGCACCCAAAACCCCGCCTCCCTATGAAAACCATCGTAAGCCTGGTGGATATGCGGTTTATCCAACGCCGGTTGAACGTGATCGTTTTTCGCGAATACCAGCATGACTTTCAGATCGGGTGCCTGGGTTATTAAGGTGGGATAGTTGGCAGGGGTAGTACGGAAAGGCCAATGTTCTCGGGTTTCTTTGACAGTTGCCAAATCCGCGGGCCAGCCACTGGCGTCGAATACGCCATTGTCAAACAAGGCCTGGGTCATCGCAATCGAATAATACCGCTTGCCCCACATGGAAGGCACTCTCTCTCCCAGAACGTACCGGCTGCCGCTTGGTGCTTCGAAATAGGGACGCCCATCGGGATACGTGGCGTCCTGGATCCACCCTACGCGGCTGTAATCGATATTCAAAGCCGTCGCCGAATAATCGGCGGGATAATGATAGAAGGGATTCAAAACGGGACGTCCATCGCCGCCCCAATGCCCCACTTCCACACACGATAACTTATCTTCCGTAGGATTCTCTCGTCCCACAAGGTACTTGATATTGGGTAATTCGGAACCGTATAAAGCCATGACATTCGTGGCGGCGATTCCGGGATGGGAGAAAGCATACAAGCCGACGTTATCGGTCAAGGGAACGATCGACATCAATTCATGGATGTATTTTCCTTCACAGTCGGGAATCGAACCGGTCACAAAACGAAGCACGTCCCGCAGAGCCGCAAGGCTATCCGGCCCGCCGTAATCGAATACACCTTCGCTGGAGACTCCCGTCGAACGATCCGATTCACCCGGCCAGAGATAAGAGACATTGACAATCCCCAGTTCGTTGGCGGGTACTTCGTTGACAAACCCATTCGTTTGGGTAAAAAAGGTACGGATTTCCACCAGGATGGGCGCGCCTTCCTCATAGCGGAGAAAATCGGGTAACGTGAGCCGTACCGCGATTTTCCCGATGCCTTCGGAATTCACATAGGTAAAAATCGTTCCCGTGGAAGGCAACTCCGGTTCTTCCGATTCGGAAACTTCGTAAACGTCGAATTCCGCCGCCATCATATAACCCACATAGAGACGATTGCGGACAGGATCGAAATAATAATCCGGTTTGGCGGCGTCTGCTTCCCGCAGGTACATGGAATGCACCGTGGTTCGGCTTTCCATGTCGATTAAATACAACACGTTGTACTGCACACCGTCCACCGTTTCGAGGCCATTTCCCCAATAAAGTCCCCGTTCGTCGTCGCGATAAAAAACCCGATAGAGATTCGGCAGAGTTTCACCAGTCCATTCGCCGGTTGATGGATTCAGAACGAACGGCCCCAGGAAGAGCTGGTCCTCGATCGCGTCGTAGAAAAACCATCGAAGAGACGTAGCGTCGTTCATCCTCTGCCACTTCATGTCCGGAGTGTCGAACGATAGCGTATCGATTAAAGTCGCGCCAGCCGCGCCGGTTTCGTATACCGCAAGCAACCTCTTAAAGAAAGAAAAAGCAAACAGGCGGTTATGCGATTCGACAACGCATAACCGCACTTCGCCTTGTCCTCCTCCATCGGTTTTTTCATAACACAAAGAAGCGATATCGAGTGTTCCCGATGAAGACAAGGTATTCAGGTTCACCATATCGATATGATGGTGTTCGGGGTAAGCGACATAGGCAAATCCATGAGCATCGTCAATGGCCAAGTCGGGAAGCCGGTCGGTCGATCCCGGAGGAACCGTCAAATCGACGGTTCCGAGCAGGCTTCTCTCCGGCACAGTCTGAAAGACGGAAAGAGTGCCGTCCCAGGCGTTGCAGACATAAAGCCGGTTTCCATCGTCCGATATTTCCATTGGAATCGGCCAGGTTCCCACGGTGAATTCCTCAGCCGACACGGAATCGGGATCGTAAGAGACCATATAATTGCCACCCAGACGGCTGTTCATGAAGAGAGGAGACCCGCCGGAACCGGCCACGATCTGTTCGACGCTATCGCCAATGCGAATGGAAGAAAGAGACATTGTGGCGGTTTCCACAATCCAAAGCGTGGCAGCGTCCGCATTGGGGATATACAACCTTCCTGTCAGAGGGTTCAGCGTCATGCGATGGGCCTTTCGCCCGAATGAAACGCTTCCACCGTCGATCAATCGGGTTCCGCCGTACTTATAAAGGGTATTTCCG
>CAZFOX010000338.1:0-5989 GCA_964520565.1 uncultured bacterium
ATTTTTCAATACATTGTGATGTTTTTTTAGGCATTTCTTTTCACGGATTCAGGTTATACTTAATCCCTGATTAACATAGATCACTATCGATGCAAATGAACCATCGAGAAGTACAATATCGTGGGGTGCCAAAACAGCGAGTTCCAACTCCATCGAAATCATTGTTGCGCGCAATAAACCGGTTGTGTCCTCATCATGAGGAATACCCTCTACCCAAATTCGGTGATAAGGTTCGGGCCAATGTTTATTACGTTCTTCTTTTACGGTTCCCTGGACAGCTACAGCAGCCGCAGCACAAAGATCGAGAGAAGTAAGCCGATGAATTTGATAGGAACCATCAACACCAACCACAGAAGGCTCTCTCGGAACATCAAGATCGGCTTTACGTTTAATCAAACCTTTTTGATGGGCTGTAGATCGAATTTCTTCTTTCTTTTTCCGTAAAGAATGTAACCGACTCTCAACATTTTGAGCCACAGGTAACGCTTTAGCCAAAAGGTCTCTTACAAGTGCATCTGGTAGATCGGAAAAAGTATCCACAGGAAATCCTGAATCAAAGAAAAAAAATTTTTAGTTATTATTCCATAATTTCCAGTCATTAGCATTAAAATTCTTATAACCGTCGTCTCTGGTAACTCGAGGTAAAAGCCATCTTTCTCTAAACCAAATAAAAATATCACTTAATGAACGATTATAGGGATATAGTCTTTGATGGTCACCGCGCAAAAATGCTTGAGTATTTTTTGCTAATGGAACAACGAATATTTCTCTCTCAATACGATGTTGAAGAATAGTTTGAGATAGACCAATATCTTTGAGGCATTTCTGTACTATTTCTCTTCGATTTCGAAATCCCGTACCCCATGATTTTTGTTTTGCTGTAGGTTCAAGGTTTGCTTCGGCATACGCATACAATGGGGCATATAGACCATTAGAAAAGAAAATCTCTCCCCACATACTTGTGTTTCCAACACTCAAAAACACCTGCTCGTTTTGGTAACGAAGCCGATTGTAGATTGAAGACCTCCCTAGTGCGGAGGTTGTTGTAATCAAAGCAAGTCTCCCATCACCGGGTATATCGGAAATAATGGAAGGGAGTTTTGCATATTTTCTTCTGAAAGCAAAACGGATTTCGTCACTAGCAGCCAATAAAGCTACTAACTTTCCACACAATAACATGGAGTAAGGAGGTACAGCCCCTAACACGAAAGCATCAAGTACATTTCTTAGACGTTCACGTCGTTGTTCATGATCCCAACCAATCCACTGATCGCGAGCCTTTAATCCAAAAACCGGATCACCAAGCCCAATAATCCCGATTAATTTTTCATTAAACTCATCAATGACAAGGAATCGAAGACGTCTTCCATAACCAGAAGATATAGGAATGCTCCAATGAAGCGTAGCATATCTAAATAATAATTCATCCTCTGATCCAGATTGAACTTCTATGATCAGTGGCTGAATCTTTTGAGGATTGACTTCATTCCCATTAGCTATGCGGGATAAAAGTCTATTTTCGTATTTGGCGAGAGATTTACTGGCATCCTCGATTTTATGATCGACAGCTTGCCGGTGCCGGTTTCTTATATCTTCCTTATTCTTGTTTTCTGGAGGAGAGAGAATTCCGTTATTATAGAAAAAACCTTGCTTTATAAGATCATTTTCAATTCGGATTTTTAATTCTTTACGTGTAAGAACCGCTTTTTCTTCCATTAGGTTACCATTCTTAGAGTTGGAAAATTTGAATTATTATCCCATATTTTCATTCTTTATTAAGATAACACATGGTATAACACTTCACAAAATAAATCAACTGTATTTCTTAAATCTTAAGAAATTCACCCTCAATCCGTTCCAATTCCCCCGCCTCCAGGCTCGTTACCGAGGGCGGGAAGACGATGGATCGAACGATGCCGTGGAACTCTGCGCCGAGTTGGGCGCCGAGTTCTGCGTGGAAGATCGGCGTCGATCCGGGGGCGGGCTGCGGCTCCACGACGGCGATTTTCTTTTTTTCGCGCAGGGATTGAATCCAATCGCCGGAGATGAATGGACGGTAGCAAAGAGGACGAAAAACGCGATCGGCACCGGCGGGGGAATCGGGGGGAATCAGGGATACAATCGCCGAATCCCCCTTGGATATACTCCCCGCACCGGGCAGGCCGTCGGCGGGCAGCACATAGCCGAGCGTCTGGTACATGTCTCTCAGAACCGGAACGATGTTGCCGAAGGTTTTGCGTAAAGTCGGTTTTTCTTCTTTATGCTTCATTTTGGCAAAGGCTTCTTCGAAACTCATCTTTTTTTCGGCGCGCGAGGTTTGCAGGCCGGTCATGGGATTTCCCATATCCAGGTCTTCGCGCGGAACCAACTCGCCCAGAGATTTGTGCTTCAGGCTGGAGTGCAGGATCAAAATGGGAAGGCGCGTTTTGCGGGTCGTGTTCATATGATAGGCAAGAGCCAGATGGTCGTAGGTTTCCTGCAGGGTATGCGTGTGGAATTGAATCCATCCCGTATCGCGTAGATTGAGGTACGACCAGATTTCCTCTCCCGGATCCGGGATGCCGCTGCGTAATGCCAGAACCACGACCGGCAGCATTTTCGAGGCGATTTCGATCATCTGATCGTATCCATGCAATAGTTCATAAGCGGCGCAAAAAAGCAGGACGCTTTTTTTATCGTCAGCCTTGTCGGCGGCGAACGAGAGTCCCTTGCGAACTCCTTCCGCGTGTTTGAACTGAGTCGCTCCCCCGGAGGCGACCGCCATATCGAAGTAGATTTTCTTCAGGGCGGGGGTGAACAATACGCGATCGAGGTTGGCGGATTTGGCGATGGATTTGAGAACCGATTCCACAATAAAAATCCTTTCAGAGAATCACATTTTTCCAGCGGCGCAGCTCTTTGGTCATTTCACGCTGGGCCTCTTCGACAAGAAGGCGGGGTTTGGGGCCGAGGATTTCCATCTCCTCCCGGATTCGGGCGGCGGCGTGCTTGGAGAGGTTTTGGAAAACCTTGGCTTGCAGTTCATCGGACGTTCCCTTTAAGGCAAGGGCGAGAGTCGACCGGTGTACGTTTTCAAGGACTTTCTGCAACACGCGGTCTTCCATTTTTATTAAATCTTCAAAGGTGAAAAACTGCTCGCGGACTTCCTTGGCCAGAGCGGGGCTCTGTTTGTCGAGCGTCTGAAGGATGTGCTTCTCGGTCTCGCGGTCAACCTGCCCCAGCATGTTAACCAGAGCCGAAATGCCTCCCGGCCCGCCGCCTTTCTGCGACAGCGCGCGAATCATTTCCTGTATGCGTTGGAGCTGATCGGCCATAGCATCGTCATTGTATCATGAAGGGGGGAGAATTTGGAATAAGGGGAGCGCTTGGAAAGTGCTCTTGCCAGTTGCCGTGATGATGGCATACTGAATTTTCGTTTGGGGGGATAAGGATATTTTTTACGCGGTGTCATACAGGCAGGATGCTTGCTTTACTTATTTTCAAGGGATCGCATAGAGAAGGAGTTTTCATGTTTCACGAACGCATTCAAAAACTCGCCCGGACCCTCGTTCAATACTCGGTCAAAGTCAAACCGGGAGAACTGGTGTTTATTCATGGAAAAGGATTCGACACGCGGGACCTGACCGAAGCAGTACTGGTGGAAACCGTCAAAGCCGGAGGGATTCCTTATCTATATATGGAAGACGATCGGATTACGAGGCGGCTGCTTCTGGAAGGTGACGAGAAAATCTTTCAAAAACTGGGCGAATTCCTGCTTCTGGAGATGAAACAGGCGCAGGTTTTCATCGGCATCCGTGGCAGCGGAAATGCGTTCGAACTCTCCGACGTTCCCCGCGAGAAGATGGATTTATATGACAAGTACATTGGCCGCCCGGTGCATATGGAGCAACGGGTCAAGCACACACGCTGGTGCGTTCTCCGGTATCCCAATCCGGCCATGTGCCAGCTGGCCAAACAATCCACAGAGTCGTTCCAACGGTTTTATTACGATGTCTGCTGCCTGGATTATTCCCAAATGGATAAAGCTGCGCAGCCCTTGAAAGAGCTCATGAATAAAACAGACCGGGTTCGAATCGTGGCTCCGGAAACGGATTTGACTTTTTCCATCAAAGATATCCCCGCGGTTCCCTGCTCGGGCGAGATGAATATCCCCGATGGGGAGTGCTTCACTGCACCGGTGCGCGAATCGGTGAACGGGACCATTCGCTTCAATGCGTCCTCGGTGCATGAGGGGATTTTGTACAATTATGCCAAGATTACTTTTCGGGATGGGAAGGCCGTCGAAATGGAATCCGGCGCGAACAGCGAACGGCTGCGCAAGGTTCTGACCGCCGACGAAGGATCATCTTATTTCGGCGAATTCGCACTGGGATACAATCCTTACATACTCGAACCGATGAACGATACCCTTTTTGATGAGAAGATCGCTGGATCGTTGCATATGGCGCTGGGGGCCTGTTACGACGACGCATCCAACGGCAACAAATCGGCTTTACACTGGGATTTAGTCCTGATCCAGCGCCCGGAATACGGCGGCGGGGAAATTTATTTCGACGACGTACTCATCCGCAAGGATGGGCGGTTCATCATACCCGAGTTGGAAGGGCTAAATCCGGAAAACCTGAAGGAATAGGAATTTGAAAGAAGTAATTCACGATCTCTTAAGAATGGCCGATCGAAAACGTTTTTAGCAACCGGTATTGACGGTAAGCGGCATAAGCGATCAGGCCATATGCAATACCCCAACAGGGATTAATCCACGAATAGGGGTGATAAGCATCGACGGTCTCCATATAACCGTAGACGCCATCGGTTAGAACGAATAAAAAATAAGCGCCGGCGAGAATTTGCCAGGGACGCGCGACAAGCGCCGAACCCATATCCAACATAGCCAGGCTTATGTGAAGGCAGAAAAAACCCAATATGATGCCAATGATAGGGTAGATTTGATAGGCGATTCGCAGCCACATCGGTTCTTCCTCATTGCCAAGCACGGGTTGGATCACCCAGATCCACATTGCGATTCCAAATAAAATAAAAAGAATGTTGGCGGTCATTTTCCGCGTATCGCTCGCCAAAAAGGCCGATGTATTGAGTTGTTTATTAAACGAGTATAGCCCGTATATGATGCAAATTTCTCCACTAACGATGAAACAATCCCCCGGATGAGGGAACGAGAGATAATCGCCGCGGATCAGCTCCGTCACGAAATAGACAGCGTGTCCGACGCCTTCCAAACCCACACCGGCGGCGATAAACAACCAGGTGAGGCGGATCGGATCCTCTCTCGAATATTCGTTAGAAACCCGCCAGAAGAACCAGAATCCTCCCAGGCAGAAACACGTAATGATGGCATCGTTGGCCGTCTCGATCCGGTCTTCGGGAATGAGATGAAGGGGGAAGACCACTGCGATGAAAACAAGGTATAGAATGATAACCGGGAAGGGCATAGTACACCTTAAACGAGCGTCATTTTTTATTGGATAGCATTTGAATCACTAGGTTGGCTCGATCGCTGCCAACAAATATACGAAGGTTGTTAAAAAGGAATTGTCCCATTTCAGCGAGGTCTTCGTGAGTAAGATCCTTTTCCTGCTTGTTCATTTTCGCGCAATAACTAAGCAGCAATCGCTTTGCGCCGCGATCGCCTAAAACCGGAGTGAGAAATGCCAGTACGCCTTCCGCAATCGTTGCCATCGGTTCTTCATCTCGTGTTTTTTTACCATAATATACTTTGAATGTTTGTAGAACAAGGGCGTGTTTAAAAATGAAGATTACGATTTGAGTGTTTAGATCTGGTAAAATGATTCACTGATTTTCGTTCCTATACGCGTTTCGAAAACGGAAAAGATTGTCTTTTTCGAAGAGAGAGCGACCTGTTACCCGATCCGTTGACAATCGTTATTTACACAACGGCTGAAACCTGAAAGGGGAGTTCGATGGGGATAACTATTAAAAGATCTATCGGTCTGTTTTTATTTCTTATTAT
>CAZFOX010000339.1:0-5980 GCA_964520565.1 uncultured bacterium
AACCAGAGAGGAGATATTCTACTCTATGATCCTTTCCCGCTCTGCGTCCCATTGGGAATGAAAGAAAACCAGAGAGGAGATATTCTACTCTATGATCCTTTCCCGCTCTGCGTCCCATTGGGAATGAAAGAAAACCAGAGAGGAGATATTCTACTCTATGATCCTTTCCCGCTCTGCGTCCCATTGGGAATGAAAGAAAACCAGAGAGGAGATATTCTACTCTATGATCCTTTCCCGCTCTGCGTCCCATTGGATTTTTCTTCCCTGGCGAAAGGCGATGTTACTGAGATGGCAGGCAGTAATGATCTTATGGGCGATTCCAATGGGCGAGTTGGGCGTTTGGCGAGATTTGACGCAATCGAGAAAATTCTGCATGTGCGCGGTTCCCTCGTCGTTCATTTCCCACTTTGCGATCGGTTCATTGAGGTTGTCCTGGGTAAAGGCTTTCACAAAGGGATCGTTTCCATGCTGGACGATCGATCCTTTCGTCCCGAAAATGGAATGCCCGTAATTATCGTAACCATTGACGAAGTTAACCGAGAAATCCAAGGAAAAAGTACCGCAATCCATAGTAGTGTGGACGATATCGGGCGTTTCCCAGAAATCGAAATGGTACGTTCCGCCATTGGCGACGACGGATTGTATATTCAGGATATCTGCCATCCATAAACCCACATCCACGTTGTGTGCGCCAATATCGGTCAAGAGGCCGCCTGCGTAATCCCAAAACCACCGCCAGGCCGAGCAACGTTCCGGGCTATACGGGCGTTCGGGAGCATGGCCCAGAAATCGTTTCCAGTCGATTTTAGCGGGATCGTACCGTTCGAGATTGCGTCCTCTCGCCTGCCAGGGATCGCCGCCAGAAAAGTTGCGGCAGTCGTACGTGCGTATCCACTTTATGTCGCCGATGAGACCTTCGCGAATCGCCTTAAAAGCTTCATGCCAATGGCTTCCGCTACGCCGGTGATTACCGACTTGCACGATGCGATTCGCCTTTTGGGCGGCTTCCACCATGCTTTTCCCTTCCTCGATGGTTTTAGAAAGCGGTTTTTCCTGGTAGACATCTTTTCCCGCTTTCATGGCATCGAGAAAAATATCGTGATGCCAGTGGTCGGGCGTAGCAATGATGACGGCATCCACGTCCTTGCGTTCGAGTACCCGTTCGTGTTCGTTGTAGGCATCGGCCTTGTCCTCGGTTAGCGACTTGGCGCGAGCCAGCGTGATTTGATTGACATCGCATACGGCCACAACTTCCGCTCCCAATGCCATGGCGGTGCGGAAACGGTCGGTTCCCCGGTCGCCCGAACCGATAACACCGAGCCGTATGCGATCGTTGGCGCCGAGAATGGAATGCGAACCGGCGTGAATCGCGAGTGATGTAAAAGCTGTACTTTTCAGGATTTTCTGCAGGAAATCCCGGCGATTGTTGTTCATGAGAATGCCTTTCTTTATCGATTATTCAGGTTCGGTATTTGAATGCGCAACGGCCAAGATCGATCCACCGATGGGAAAACATACGATTTTTAAACAATATTTCTCCAATGAGAGTATCCATGTTAACAAAGAGTTAACAGAGTGGGGAAGAGGTTTGACGTTCGTTTTCATTTCCCGACCGGAACAGAACCAGCGATACAAAAGAATAATGCCGGCCTGAATGGGAAAAAGGAAAAAATTAAAATAGGTTTTTCGTTCGATTGAATATCCGGCATTCTGAAGGATTGTACACAGTCTTCTCATTGTATACCGCCGCAGATGGTGCGAAACAACGTCTTCGCCGCTCCAAAGAAACGGAAAAGCGGGGACAGTTACAAGGAGCGATCCCCCCGGTTTCAGCCAGGAACGAAGCATTTCCAACAGATAAGTTTCCTCCTCCACATGTTCGAGTACATCCAACAATAAAATGACATCGAATGGTTCGTGAAAGGGATTCTCCGATTCGAACGGCTTACGGGGATCGAGCCAATGCAGGTTTTTCAAACCTCGTTTTATGCAGTAGGCCAAAGCTCGGCTGGAAGCGTCAATTCCGAACACGTCGGCCCATTCGGAAAGACACGCCAGCGTGATCCCTGTCCCGCACCCGAATTCCAGGATACGGGGTTTTCCGCCGATACCCGGCGATACCAGGGATTGAATCCGGTCGAGAAGAATGGCACGCCGCCCGGCGTACCACCAGTACGTCTCCTCCATTTCAAACATCAGATCGTAGATATTGTCTTCCATTCGATGCCTGTTACCGAATAGATTTTTATGGATTATTTCATCGGGGAAGAGCAAGGGGAAGAGAAAGGCCGCGCTTCCTCACGATATTCAATCGTCCTTTTATATCTACCGGTTATTGCAAAATTGTTTGATTTCTGAACAAGCGGTTGTATGATGAAGCCGGTCTAACCGATTGCCTTTTTGTGTCTATTCGGGTTGAGATTCATGAACGATTCGGATTTTTCCCCCATTGATTTTCCTCGCGAATGGACGCGGTGGACGGATTTTAATCCATCCGCGTTGCAGGCCAATCTTCAATGCCTCAAGAAATTCCATCCCGATCTCGATTCTCTTCTTGAAACATTTGACATAAATTCCGATTACTACCTCCGGCAGAATGATGTGGGAATCGTTGAATGCGCTCACCGGATAAAAGATAGACAGGATTTTCTGTTTTCCAGCAGCCATCTGCAATCTCAATGGCCATCTGTACAAGCGTCACTAAAATCCTTCTCCCCCAATTCGCACGAAACAGTCATCGTTCACCTTGGCTTCGATCTGGGAAATAGTCTCGATCGGATCCTGGATCGTTTACGGCAGGGGGATCGAAAAGCAATCGTTTTTGTCGAACCCGAACCGATATGGTTCATTCTTTCATTGGCGGTTCGCTCCTGGGAAATCCTGCTGTCGAGCAATCGCTGTTTTTTTGCCATCGGCGAACGATGGCTCGATCAATTCCAGGCGATTTTCGAAGGCAATCCGTTCTTTGCGATCGATCGTCCCGACCTGTTTTTCAGCGCCACATCCCGCTTCACTCATCGCTTGCCCTTGTTTGCGCCGGTCAAAACCAAAATATCGGAATGGATGCAGGATGGGCGAAAGAAACATGAGAAAGCCATCTCAAAAATCATACAATATTATCAAACAAAAACTCAAAACCGGATTCAACGAATGATGGCTCTTTTCCTCGACGAACGCGATGGGAAAGCCATCCCCTATATCCAACAGCGCTTTTTAGAGGAATGCCAACGTCTCGGAATCGAAATCGTTTACCACCGGCCCGGTTTTCGTAGCGACGTTGGTTATTTACAAACTCTGATGCGCGAAAAACCGGATTTGCTTTTGTTTATCAATAAATCCGTCAGCGAGTTTACCAATCGGCAAATATTGGATCGTATTCGGATTCCCCGAATGACCTGGTGCCTGGACGATCCCAATTGCTTTATCCGCGAGCCATTCGGGGAGAACGATTTTGTCTTTACCTGGGATCGTTCCTATTTGGCGAATCTGCAAAGATTAGGCGCACGGAGTGTGGATTTTTTTCCTTACGTGGCCGATATGGACGGCTTACAGGCATCACCACAAAAGCGGTTCTATTCTCCGGTAAGTTTCGTCGGCCAGGTTAAGGTTTTTACACCCGATGAATGGGGAATGGACGAACGAACGGCTCGTCTAGTAGAACGTGTCGGAAATATCCTGGCGCAGAATCCTCGCGCAGAGTATTCAAAACAAATTCTCGAATGTCAGGGAGAATTCGATCTGACTGTCATTCGGCATGAAGGCGATCCGATTCCCCAACCGATTCGATACGCTATATATATCATTGCCAACGCACAACGGCGAATCGCCTTTCTGGAATCGGCGCGGCCGTTTGGATTGAAGATATATGGAAACGAAGACTGGCGGGTATTGTTGAAAGAACATCCCCTGCGCGACTGTTATGTGGGGCCAGCCGATCCACAACGCGAAGTCCCCTCGATTTTTGTTTCCAGCACGATCAATCTGAACATCCACAGCCTGCAAGCGTTATCCAGTCTTAACCAACGCGATTTCAATTGCCCGTTGATGGGGGGATTTCTGTTGACCGATTGGGTGGAGGGAGCGGAGGAATTTTTCCATCCGGATCGAGAAATGGTTTTTTATTCCAATGAGCGAGACTTACAGGAGAAAATCCATTTCTATCTCACCCACGAAGTGGAACGAAACGATTTGGTGGCTCGTGGGCGAGATCGCGTTTTGCGCGATCATACTTACTCCGCCCGCGTTCCACGAGTCTTGGAAACGCTGGAAACCCGGATCCGGGAACGATTTCAATAAACCGCCTGTTCCCTTCCTGGATCGTTATCTCTTCGGTAGAGTCCACCTCAGAAAGGGGCATTCACTATGGCTGTAAATCCATCTTCTGTCTGGTATCCGATTCAAACGATTTCGCCTAATTGGCTCCCCATTCATTTGGATCTTCTCCGTCTCATCGATCCGCCGCTTTTCGAAATCCTCGATCGGCAACGAACGCGTCTGGAGACCGTTGAAATACAAACAGAAAATAACCGTCCTGTCCGCGTGCGAATTGATGGCGTAGTTCATGAACTCGCGCTCTCTGGCGAGATAGAAAAAGGTTTTTACGGCAGATTGGATAACGTCGTTCAGCAGAAATTGCCTTTTCTGGTATTGGCAGGTTCGGGTTTTGGTCTCGAACTCGATTGGATTCATCAAAAAATATCGCCCTTGACCGGCACAGTAGTATTGGGGATGGAGTGCGATCCACTCCCGATCCTCATTGCGTTATCTCTCCAGGATCGGCGGCAGCAAATACTGGCGGGTCTAATCACGTGGGCGATCGGCGATCCCATTGGCCCACGCTTGATTGAAGCATTCCAACAACATGCGCTCTTCTTTCTATTCACCGAGAAAATCGAGCTGTTGTTTGGGGCTACGGCGAATGACGATACCCGCCGGAAATACTATGCGGATGCATTTCAGAACGCGATTCGAGAAATCACTCCCTATTGCGAAACCATAAATCGAACCTACCAAACCTACCTGCAAACCCGAACCCGCCGCCCGGAAGCGCCGTCCCACGTCTGGTCGTCCGGTTCGATTTCCGAATATACGACGACACCGATTCTACGAGCCATCCATCGCGGTCTTGAAAGTGCCGGGATGCATTCCACTTTCACTTTGTTGCCGAGAGGACGTACCCGTAAGCTGGTCGAATTCAAAGGTCTCATGGAGGCCAATCCCGATACGGTTTTCTGTTTGAACGATCCTAGCCGGGGCTCCATCCCCGACGGGGAATTGTTTCGGGCGGTCTGGGTAACCGACGATCCGACTTTTCGTAAGAATCTGCGAGCGACTCCCCGCTACGACGAACGCGAGCTGGTCTTGTTCGCCGATCCGGCTTACGAGACGGCTCTGATCGATCAGGGAGCGACTCGGCGGATGCATTTGCCGGTCTTCGCGCTTCTGGAAGGCGAAGGATGTTTTCGGGAGGAACTAGCCTATCCACTGGTTTTTGTGGGGATGATCTGGAATCTGGAATCTTTTTTACAGAGGTTAGATCGTTCCGACCGCGACCTTCTGGAAGAAATGTATGCCGAAGCGTTAGAAATGAAAATCGGAACCCTGGGTCTTAAAGCATTATGGGAACACCGGCCGATTTCACCGTCGCTTAACCGCGTGTCGTCTGAACTTTACGAATTATCGGGACGCAGCCCGGATCATCCGGCGGCCATGATGGCCTATATTGTTTATATGTTGGATGTTTATCGCCGGCGTTGGCGAATGGCGGAAGCCCTTCTACCGTTGGGATTGCATGTATACGGGAATAAGGAGTGGCTTTCTCTCTTGGGAGACCGTTACGCCGATCGGTATCACGGTTTTATTCCCTACGAAAATCTGGCCGATCTGTACCGTTCGGCGCGGATTGTGATTGGAATTCATAGCCTGCAACTGCCAACCGCGTTAAATATCCGCGATTGCGATATCCTTATGGCGGGGGGAT
>CAZFOX010000340.1:0-4392 GCA_964520565.1 uncultured bacterium
ACTCCTTTTTCGGTTATGAAAGCCGTAACGTATTGGTTGGGAGTCACATCGAAAGCCGGATTGTATACGGCGATCCCATCGGGGGCGGTTTGTTTGCCGAAGCCGTGGGTGATCTCTTGGGGATCGCGTTCTTCGATGGGGATATCCGCGCCGGTGGCGATCTTCATATCGATGGTGGATATGGGTAAGGCCACATAAAAAGGAATGTTGTGCGTTTTAGCGAGAATGGCCACGCCGTAGGTTCCGATCTTGTTGGCGACATCGCCGTTGGCAGCGGTGCGGTCGGTTCCCACAATGACCGCCTGAACCCAACCCTTGGCCATAACCGAGGCGGCCATGTTGTCGCAGATCAGAGTGACAGGAACCCCGGCCTGGTGCAGTTCCCAGGCCGTTAGGCGCGCGCCTTGCAGGAGCGGGCGGGTTTCATCGGCGAATACACGAAGTGTTTTGCCTTGTTCGGTGGCTATATAAATCGGGGCGAGGGCAGTTCCGTATTGGGCGGCGCATAAACCTCCCGCGTTGCAATGGGTCAATATGCCATCGCCGTCTTTTAACAAATCCGCGCCGAATTCGCCGATTTTGCGGCAAACGCAGGCGTCCTCCTCGCGGATGGCGTGCGCGTTCTCAAGGATTTTTTGTTTGAGCGCGGACAGGGGAAGAGAAGCGTTGTCCAGGACAAATCGCTTCATACGGTCGAGCGCCCAGAAAAGATTGACGGCGGTGGGGCGGGAGGTTGCCAAATAATCGGTCGTTTCGAGGACATCTTCCCAAAAGCCTTCGAATGAGGAAGCGGTGGAATCCTTGATACCCAGCCAGGTTCCATAAGCGGCAGCGACGCCAATGGCGGGAGCGCCACGCACGCGCAGAATCTTGATCGCCTCCCACATTTCTTCCTTGTTATGAATCACGCGATATTCCACCTGAGTGGGCAGTAAAGTTTGATCGATGATTTTGACTTGGCCGTCTTCGAAGGTTATGGTATGCATGGACATGGGGTTGATCCTTCACGCCTATTCTTTCCCGATGAGAGAGGAAGATTTTGCGATGGAATCGGCAATTCGATCCCGAATTTCAGATGGTGAACATAGCATTGAATTCGAACGATAACAACCTTTCTTCTTCCGGTAATCCTCTCTGGGAAATTCTTTATACCCGCAAGGGTTTGAAGGAATTCATGGAGAACGAAGGATTCTCTATGTCCAAGGCGTTGGGACAGAATTTCCTGATCAATCGGAATTTGATGAATTCGGTCTTGGATGCCTGCGATTTTCCAACCCAAGGGACGGTCATCGAAATCGGCCCTGGAGTAGGGCATCTTACCTGGTTGTTATTGGAACGCGGGTTGAAGGTGGTGGCGGTTGAGAAAGACCGGTTGTTCACCGAACGGCTGGCGGTGTGGCGGGAACGATGGGGATTCTCGGAATCCCAATTGACCGTAATCCATCAGGATGCCCTGGAGACGGACTTTTACGCCCTGGCCGAGGAACATCAAATCCGGCACATCATTGGGAATCTGCCGTACAATGTTTCCGTTCCCATCCTTTTCCGGCTGGCCTATTCCGGTTATCCATTCGAATCCCTATGTGCGATGGTACAGAAGGAGGTCGGCGAACGAATTCTGGCCAACGCCAAGAATCCTCAATACGGGCGTCTTTCGATTGTTTTGAAATATCTGTTCGACGTGCGGAAAATCGCTACTATCGCGCCCTCGGCTTTTTTCCCACCACCCAAGGTCGATTCGGCGTTCCTGAAATTCGTTCCCCGTCCCGGTGCGGACAGCCAATTCGCCCGGCTGTTTCTGGAGCGAGCGGCTTTCATTGGATTCATGCACCGCCGGAAAAAATTGCGCAAGAACCTTCAGGGTTCGATCGTTCAAAAGCGCGTACTTACAGGATTATTACCCGATATAGAAAACCATTTTAATCTGGATTGCCGGGCGGAGGACTGGCCGGTCGATGAATGGGTGCGGTTTGCGGAATACATCCGCGAATGCCCGCCAGAGGAATGAACGTGAACCGATTCATGGCAGGCGGGACGTCAGTTCAACTCAAATAGGGAGACTATTCAATGACACGTTTCGTTTTTATATTCGGGGCATTCCTCGGTTTTTGTTATGGAATCGATTCGGTAGCGCTCCTCTTACTTTCACCATTCGGAATTCCAACGTATGCTTACCGATCGATGAAGATACCGCGGCACGAATGATTCTACTCAGCCATACCCAGGATTGAAACAGCAGGAGTCTTTTTATTATGAAACCACGAGAAATCACGATTGGGCACAGCCCGGACGCCGACGACGCCTTTATGTTTTACGCACTGGCCAACGACAAGATCGATCCGGGGCCGTTTCAGTTCCGCCATATCCTGCGAGATATCGAGACGTTGAATCACAAAGCTGCCGTGGGGGAACTGGATATCACCGCCATTTCAGTGCACGCCTACGCCTATGTCCAGCATCGCTACGCCCTATTGACGGCGGGCGGAAGCATGGGCGAGGGATACGGACCGATGGTGGTGGCGCGCGAACCGCTGAGCGTGGAGGAACTGAGGAAGAAAACTATTGCCATCCCTGGAAAGATGACCTCTGCCTATCTGGCTTTACGGCTCTGCCTGGGCGAGTTTTCTTTTGATGTCGTTCCTTTCGATCAGATCATCCCCGCCGTTTGCGACGGGCGGGAGGATGCCGGATTGATCATCCACGAAGGCCAGCTGTATTACGACACCAAAGGGTTGCATAAGATCGTCGATCTGGGCGAATGGTGGGCGAAAGAAACCGATGGGTTGCCGTTGCCTCTTGGAGCGAACGCGATCCGCAAGGATTTAGGCGAAGAACTCATTACGCAGCTCGCGCCGTATATGCGCAAAACCATTGAATACAGCCTGTCCCATCGCTCGGATGCACTACAATACGCCCTCCGGTTCAGCCGCGACCTGCCCCCGGAACAAGCCGACCGGTTTGTGGGGATGTATGTCAATCCGCTGACCCTGCATCTGGGGGAAAATGGCAAAAAAGCCTATCAACTGTTCCTGGATCGGGGATACGAGGCCGGTTTGATCCCCCATCGCGCTGCATTGGAATTTGTCGATTGCGGTTAATTGTTCTCTTGCCGGGAATTCCGAGACGGACATTGAAAATGCCCGTACCGGGAGTGAAAATACTCAATTACATAATTTTTACTGATGAGGAATGCTTATGTGGAATCGCTTACCAATAAAATTGGTCGTATTTTCGTTGTTTCTACTGGTTATCGTTCCCGGTTGGACCGCGGATGGAGAAGAAGGTTTCGTATCGCTGTTCAATGGAGAGAATCTGGATGGCTGGGTGGTGGAGCGAGGCGATCCATCCACGTTTATGGTGGATAAGGTCAATATTAAAAGCAATGGCATCACCGGGTACCCCGCCTGGCTGCGCAGCGAGAAAACCTACGAGAATTTTGATCTGCGTTTCGAATTCATGATGAAAGGCTGGTGCAGCAGCGGATTGTTTTTCAACGCCCCCCTGCACGGCCGCAATTCGAAAGCCGGTTTCGAGTATCAGATATACCACGACAAGAAGAAGGAATTAAAAGATTATCTGTGCGGCGCGATTTTTGGCGCCGTTCCTCCCCTGGAAAACGCGGTGGCCAACGCCGGAATGTGGAATTCCGGACGCGTTTTTCTGGATTGGCCTATTCTGAAAATGTGGCTGAACGACGTGCTGGTTCAAGACCTGAACCTCGAAGACCACCCCGAATTGAAATACCGCCTGCGGCGGGGCTACATTGGCATTCAGGACGTGGGATACGAAGCGTGGTTCCGCAATATCCGTATCAAGGAATTGCCCTCCAAAGAAGAATGGATATCTCTCTTCAACGGCGAGAATTTCGACGGGTGGTATGAAGAAGGGAAGGGAGCGGAGTGGTCGGTTCGCGATGGCGTCATTCATGCCGAAAACAGCACCAGTTATATGGTCACCCAGGATGAATTCGAGGATTTTGAACTCCATTGTTACGTCCGTTCCAATTCTAATGCCAACGGGGGGATATTCTTCCGCTGGAAGGAACTGAAATCGGGAGACCGGGGAAACGAAGTGCAAATCGAAAACGTTCCCGATTCGCCGCATCCCACGGGAAGCCTCTATAACGTCGTGCGCGCCGAACAACCCCGCTATGAAATTGAAGAGTGGTTCCCCATGCAAATTCGCGTTCAGGGTTCGCATATCGTGATTCGCGTCAACGGAGAAACCACGGTCGACTACGACGGTTTGACGATTATTCGTCCCGGCCACATCGCCTTACAAATGCATCACTACGGGAAGTGGGTGGAATGGAAAGATATCAAGATCAAGAGATTGTGATTCAGAAAGCAGGAAATTCCGCGAAAGAAAGAAATACGGGATGCATGGATATTC
>CAZFOX010000340.1:4402-5979 GCA_964520565.1 uncultured bacterium
CAGCCGGTTGATTACGCCCGATATCGAGTACATGCTCGCGCAAAAAAACTACAAGGAGTTGCGTGAAGCGCTGGTCGAACTCGATCCGGTCGATATCGCCGACGCCATCGGTATCCTAACGCCGGAAGAAAGGGCGGTGGTTTTTCGCATTCTTCCCCGCAAGATCAGCGCGGACGTTTTCGAATACCTCCCCTTTGACGAGCAGGAGGATTTGATGCATTCGTTGGGCCAGGAACAGGTATCCGCCCTGCTCAACGAAATGGACCCGGACGACCGCACCCAGTTGCTGGAAGAGCTTCCTGGCAAGGTAACCCGGCGTGTCATCGAATTGCTCTCGCCCGAGGAACGGTCAGTAGCCGTCACGCTGCTTGGTTATCCCGAAGAGTCGGTCGGACGTCTCATGACACCCGAATACACCGCCATTCACCAGAATTGGACGGTGGAAGAAACTCTGGCCAACATCCGCAAGACCGGCCGCGAAAAAGAGACCATCAATATCCTTTACGTGATCGACGACCGCGATCAGTTAATCGCCAATGTGAAATTGCGGTCGTTAATTTTCGCCGAGCCGTCCACGCTGATTCGCGATATCATGAACCATCAGGTCATCGCATTGAATGCGTTCGACGACCAGGAAACCGCATCCGAAGCGATGATTCGTTACGACCTTACCGTTCTGCCGGTTGTGGATTCCGACGGGACGCTGGTGGGCATCGTCACCTCCGACGACGTCTTCGACGTGGTCGTCGAAGAGGCCACCGAAGACATGCACCGCATGGGTGGTCTGTCAGCCCTCGAAGAGCCTTATTTTCACGCCTCCTTTTTGACCCTGGTGCGCAAACGCGGCGGGTGGCTGTTTTTGTTGTGTCTGGGAGAGATGATTGTTGTTACCGTCATGGAGAGTTTTGATGAAGTGATCAAGCAGGCGACCGTATTATCGTTTTTCCTTCCCCTGGTGATCAGCAGCGGCGGGAATTCAGGCTCGCAAGCAGCCACGCTAGTGATCCGCGCCCTGGCGGTTCAGGATGTCATGTTGGGCGATTGGTTCCGCGTTTTTCTGCGAGAATTATTAAGCGGCTTCCTTCTCGGCGCATTTCTCGGAAGCGTTGCCTTTCTGCGGATTTTCCTATGGCCTACGGCCAATCCGGAACACTGGATTTTGCTGGGTGTTACGATCACCGCCGCGGTAACCTGCGTAGTTCTTTGCGGCGCTTTACTGGGATCGATGTTGCCCTTTATACTCCGTTCGCTGGGCTTCGATCCCGCTCTTTCCTCCACGCCTCTGGTGGCTACCTTAAGCGATACCATCGGCGTGCTGATTTACTTTTCGCTTTCTTTGCTGATGCTCAGCGGCTCGATCATTCACATCGCTTGATGAAAATTGTCTTCATTTCTATACAAAGGAGGGCGAATCTCATGGAAACTGTCCGTTTACTATTGCCGGATATTAAATTCCGCGCAACGATTCAATCTCCTGAAAAATCAATACCTATTTAGCCAGACGAACAGATGTTGAAGTGTACCCAGGCCAACGGCCTGGGTCTGGAGTTTGGCTATTGAGAGGCATAGAAGACGGC
>CAZFOX010000341.1:0-5973 GCA_964520565.1 uncultured bacterium
ACACCCCCCGCCTCGGCTACACTCCATCGTTGACGGGAGGCTGGGATTTCAATTCGCGCAGGAAGCGTTCGAGCACCATCATGCCTTCAGGCCCTCGCAATGAATAACCGCATGCCAGGGCATAATGAAGCGCGATGGAAGGATGATTGGGATTCATCCGGTACAGATTACCGAGCAGTTCGTAGGCCTGTTGATGCTGGCTGCGCTGCATGAGAAGCACACCCAATTGGAATTGTACTTGCAGGGCGGCCTGATTGAGGCGGTTGTAAGCCTCGCGGAGTACGGCTTCGGCTTCGCCGTACCGTTGCGCCTTGACCAGCTGGCTGCCCATATGGAGGAAGATGTCGACCGAGGTGGGACGGCGCTGGGATGCCAGGCGGGAAATCGTGGCCGATTCGATATGTTTCCCGGCTTCTTCAAGAAACGCAGCAAGACGCTGGAGATCGTTGGCGTCCAATCCCTCTGGCGGCTGTCCACGCAGCGCTTTCTTCCATCCATCCTGTAAGGATGGATCCAAATCCTCCTCGATGGTCTTTAGCAGGTTTTCCACACTTTGTTGGTTGGTCATTTTCCGATTCTACGAGCCGTAAGATGGTTTTGTTCTGTCCATTCTATTCGTTTTTCAATAAGTTGAGAAATGTTTTCGAGTACAATCCGGCTGAATGGAAGCCAATCGTTTATCCCGATTCCTCTGCGGCCGGCGTTTCTTCTTCGGAGAGTGGAAAACGAAGAGTGAATGTCGTTCCGTGTTTGGGGATGCTGTGGGCGGCGATGGTTCCACCCATCCCCTCCACGATGGAACGGGTGATATAAAGTCCCAGGCCGGTTGATTCGGTATCGGGACGGGTGGAAAAAAACGGCTCGAAAATATGCGAGAGGATATCGTAGGGAATGCCCGGGCCGTTGTCGGAGATGGCGATTTCGAGGAAATGCTCGTCTTCCTCCCGGGAATCCATCGCCCGGATATGAATGTCGCCCTCGCCTTCCAGCGCTTGGTAGGCGTTGAGGAGAATGTTGGAGAAAACCTGTATCAGTTGCCGGCGCTGGGCGAATATGAAAGGGAGGTTTTCCGGGATTTGAGTTTGGACGCGAACGTTGTTTTGCGCGTAGCGGACAAGTCGAAGCGAACGTTCGAGCACCTCGCCCACATCCACAAATTCTGCGCGTTCCTGGTCGTGACGCAGAAATCCTTCCAGGTGAAGTTCGCGGATCATTCCAAGGAATAGTTCCACTTCCTGCTCGACAATGTTTCGTGCACTGCCAGGGGGAATCGATCCCATCTCCGCCCGGATGTTGAGCACCGGTTTTTTCAGATCGTGAATCAAATTGGCGGTCACCTGCCCGACCAAGGCCAGACGTTCGAGATGAATGAGTTCACGTTGTTTTTCTTCCAGGAGGGAAGTGGTCTTGCGGACTTCTTCGTCCTTGCTGCGAATCGTATAAAAACCAATGACGCTGACAGCCAGCAAGGCCAGAATGCTGCCCAAGATGGCGAACACAAACAACTGGCTGCGCCGGGCGCTGATTTTCAGATAGAGCGTTCCCAAAACGGTATCGTTTTCATCCACTAGAACTTTGGGGCGAAAGAGCGGATTGTCTTCGGGAGGCGGCCCTTTACGATCGACGCCGTAAAAAAAAGGATAAACGATCAGCGATTCGCCGTCGGGATTTATCTTGCGAACGATGACTTCGTCGATATACGGATAATCGGCTTTCATCTTTTCGGCACGTTCTTCCAAGGATCCGAGATGGAGATCGGCGGCGTCGTCGCCTTGCAGCAACGGTACGAAATCGCGGGCGAGCACGTCCGGTAAGCTCTGGACGGTCTCCTGATGGGTTCGCGCCGCCCAAAGCAAGGCAAGCAACACACCCAATAAAATAAAGCCGGTTAGAATATAGACGACGCGGTTCACGATCGTTTTCAATGAATAGAATCTGTGAACGCCGTTCCATCTAGCGGGTGCGTTCACGCTGGCATTATACCCTATTGTCCGCTTCCAAGCAGACAAGGCCGCGATTCATGGAAATAACAATTTTGACATCCGGGCATCCACCGGATATAATGATTGTATCATGTCCGACTTATTATCCATCGGTTTATCCGGTCTTACCGCATCGCGAATCCGAGCGCTCGTCTCTGCCAATAATCTGGCGAATCTCAATACGCCTGGCTATCATTCGCAACGCGCAAGCACGGCTTCTCTCGCAGGAGGCAATGGTGCGGCGATCCAGAGTCTATCATCTTCCTCCATTCCGGGTTCGTTCATCCCCACCGGGAATCCTCTCGATCTGGCCATCAACGGCAATGGGTACTTTCAGGTGTCAGACGGGCAAGGCAATAATTATTATACCCGTGACGGTTCCTTTGCGCCCCGGACGGATGGGCAATTGGCCAATGGGCAGGGATTCGTATTAAATCCTGGCGTTACGATTCCCGCCAACGCCGAGAATGTTACGGCCGGTTCGGACGGAACGGTGAGCGGGCGTATGAACGGGCAAACTGTGGAATTCGGGACCATTCAGTTGGCTCAGTTCAGTAATCCCGATGGATTGTCCAGCCAGGGCGGAAATCTACAAACCGCAACCGGCGCTTCCGGAATCCCTCAGATGGGAGCGCCAGGCGAAGGAGGCCGGGGAGTTCTATTAAGCGGTTTTCTGGAAGGATCGAATGTGGATATCGCGCGGGAAGCCGTATCGCTGCGCATGGAAGAGAGCGCCTTCAAAGCTAACGCCACTGTTATTCGGATGGGGGACGAAATTCAGCGGGAAACCATCGACCTAATCGGTTAATACAAAAGAACGGTTACCAATTAGTGATTGCCGCGTCTGGAAATGCCGTTTTTATGTTGAGGACGCAATTGTTTTACGGTTTTAACGCCGGAGATTCCGTACAATTGTTGCATGAGCGTCGTGAGATGATTGGTATTGATGACTTCGACCGTGAAAAGGAAGGTGGCGATCGAGTTGACGGTTTCACTGTGGCAATTCAGGATATTCGTGCCGGTCGAAGAAATCAGCTGCGAAAGGTCGCTAAGAAGGTTTCTCCGGTCGCTCGCCCGGATTTCCAGTCGAACGGAGACCGGGTGGCGCTGATCGCCCGCCCAGAACAGCGGTAAAATTCGTTCCGGCGAACCACTATAATTGACGACATTGCGGCAGACGGTTTTATGAATCGTCACACCCCGTCCCCGAGTGACAAAACCCACGATATCGTCGCCCGGCAAGGGATTACAGCAACGGGCGACACGATACAGGATATCGTCGATCTCCGCCAGCCGGACGACGGAACCTCGTTTGGTTTCTACTTCTTCCGCTTTTTCCTTTCGCTTACTGGGTTTGGCCGGTTCAGCGGGCTTGTTCTTTTGCAGAATACGGGCGATCACCTGCTTGGTGGAGATTCGCCCGAATCCAACATGAACGAATAATTCTTCCAGATTCTTCAATCCCAGCGATTGGGCGATCTCTTCCGAATCCTTGGAGTTATAAAACTCGCGTGCCTTGAATCCGGCGCGTAGAATCTCGCGGCTGAGAGTGGTTTGACCGCGTTGAATTAATATATCCCATTGATCTTCCAACAGGAAACGGCGGATTTTGTTGCGGGCAGACGAGGTTTTTACGAATTCCAGCCAGGCAGCGGAAGGCCGACAGTTCTGAGAAGTTTGGATCGAAACAACATCGCCGGTCTGAAGATTGTAGTTCAAGGATACCATCCGGCCGTTCACCTTCGCGGCATGGCAACGATGCCCCAGTTCGGTATGGATTTTATACGCAAAGTCGACGGGGGTGGAATCTTTGGGCAACCGAATCAATTCGCCCTTGGGCGAATAAACATAGACTTCATCGGAAAAAAGATCGTTGCGAATGGTTTGCAGGAAATCTTCCGGATCGCGGGTATCGGGCAATTCCTGGCTGAAGATATGCAACCATTTGGAATCGCCGCTCAAGCGCTTGCCGCTCTGTTCCTTGTAATGCCAATGTGCGGCAATCCCGTGCTCGGCGATCTGGTGCATTTTCTGGGTGCGGATTTGAATTTCCATCATGCGGCCTTTCGGCCCCAGGACGGTGGTATGGATGGAGCGGTAGTTATTGGGCTTGGGATTGGAGATATAATCCTTGAATCGTCCCTCGACCTGCCTCCACATGGTGTGGACTTCTCCCAGGGCCGCGTAACATTCGCCGATGTTTTCACAAATAACGCGCAGCGCGATCAGATCGTGAATCTCTTTCACGGTTTTGTTATCGCGCCGCATTTTCATGAAGATGCTGTAAAAATGCTTGGCCCGGCCTTCGACTGTGACGTTGATCCCTTTTAGGCGCAATACTCGTTCCAATTCCTGACTGGCTTCTTCAATGATCTGTTCGCGTTCCCGGCGTTTCAGAGCGACCTGTTGTTTGATGTTTTCGTACGCATCCGGATAGATAAACATAAGGCATAAGTCTTCCAGTTCCCACTTGATCCGGCCGAGGCCAAGACGGTGGGCCAGAGGCGCATAAATATCCAGTGTGCTTTCCGCGATTCGAACTTGTTTGGGACGCGGCAGGAAATGGAGAGTACGCATATTGTGTAGCCGGTCGGCCAGTTTAATTACGATGACATGGAGGTCCTTGGCGGTAGCTACCAGCATACGGCGCAAATTTTCGATTTCCTCTTCACTTTGGTAGACTGTGCCGATTTTACCTACTTTGGTTACCCCTTGAACCAGGGAAGCCACTTCTTCGCCGAATTCTCGAGCCAGGTCTTCGTAGCGATACTGCGTGTCTTCGAGAATGTCGTGCAAGAGACCCGCCATAATCGAGTTGGCGTCCAATTGATATTCAGCAAGAATTTCCGCAACGGATAGTGGATGGATAATATACGGTTCGCCGTTGGCTCGAACTTGATCGCGATGAGCCTCCAGGGCAAAAAAATAGGCTTTACGTACTTGCACAATGTCCGAATCCGACAGATAGTTTCGGAGAATGAGTTCCAGGATGGGAAAATCATCCTCCGTGTCGGACGAGTCGTGAGGTATTATAGGATCGACATCTTCTTTAACCGGCATGAATTTTATTCTCCGGCCGATCCATTCGAAAAATAATCGGCGATCTGCAAAGAGAAAAATCGCTATTTCCACATTTTCGCTGGAATAACAGTAATAGGCAATCCTCCCTTAAAAAAATCGATCCAGCCGAAGCTGGATCGATTCCGTTTAGTCTTTATTATTGGATTTGGTCTCGGAACGGGAACGCGATCCTCCCCCCCGGCGGCGTCCGCCCCCGCCTCCACCTCGACGTCCACTGCTGCCACCCGATCCACTGGGTCCCCCCGAATTTCCTGCTCCGCCTCGATTTCCCCCTCCCGAACCACCACGTCCTCTTCCACCTCGGCGGTACGAACGGCGTTCGGATTTCTCGGAAGAAGTGATGACCACCCGTTTGCGCGCCCCTTCTCCGATGCTAAACGTGGTGACAGCGGAGTTTTCCTTGAGGGTCATATGGATAATACGGCGTTCGGGAGCGGTCAGCGGCTCTGTCCGAACGTCACGCTTGGTCCGAATGACCTGGTTGGCCATTCGTTCGGCCATGCTTTTCAGGTTTTCTTCGCGGCGATCGCGATAGTTATCGATATCGAGAACCACCTTGCGCCATTCATCTTTCTCTTCATTGAGGTAACGGGCGATCAGATACTGCAGCGCATCGAGAGTCTGTCCACGATGTCCGATCAATACCGACGCCTCTTCGCCTAGCACTACTGTAATCGTTTCGTTCTCTTCGGTGATCTGAACTTTGGTATCGACTTCCAGACGGGACAGAATATTCCGCAGGAAGACCTGTGTGCGAATGCGATCGTCGGGGCGAATTGTGACGCGGACGCGGGCCGGTTTACGGCCGATGCCTAGAAAACCGCTGCTTCCGGTATCGAGAGGATCCACTTCCACTTCATCGCGCGTGGCGTTGAGTTTGTCCAATGCATCCTGGGTGGCTGAATCCAGG
>CAZFOX010000342.1:0-5964 GCA_964520565.1 uncultured bacterium
GATATAATTCTGCAAGGCTTCTTCGATGAAACGATCTAGAAGTGCTTCGGCGCCTTCGCTTCCCGGCGACCACTCAACCCGGAAACCGCCTGTCCAATCGATAACGGGAAGCAATGGCAAGCGGTCGAGAGGCAACGATTTCGGCCATTTAGAGGGACAGGGAATCTGCCGGGGCGTTGGAAGAGGATACGGTGGTTCGGGACGGGCAATACAAGCCTTCCAGAATGCGCCGAATACCCGGAACGGTTTTTCCTGCTGTGTCAAGATTTCCCATGGTTCGTATAAAAGCGAGCCGTTAAAACTATCAACTTCGATATTTTGCGACCGGAATTCGGATTTGATATCCGCACCCCGCGCCACCAGCGATGGTTCGTATCGCCGGTTCCAGAATAGAGCATCGGCTCCTGTTTCCACAATCAAATCCTGGAACACCGAAGCGGGATTGCCCTCCCGAACGATCAGGCGGGAACCCAGTTTCCGCAATTCCTTATCGAGGCTCGCCAGGGAACAATGCAACCACCAGCGTCCGGCCGCACCGAGAGGCCAATCGCCCTCATCCTCGGGCGACCAGATAAAAACGGGAATCACCGGCGATCCCCGTTCCACGGCAGAGATCAAGGCAGGATGGTCGGCGAGCCGAAGATCTCGTTGAAACCAAACCAAGGTTGCATTTTGAGGCATTCCCAAATGTCCTCAATTCTTAATTCGTCAAGGTGTGTTATTTTCAGATTTTTCCTTATCCTGACCGGTTTCGTCAAAGTCCGCCTTTTGAATATGCGCGACTACATCGCCATAAAAGAAAATAGGAATCAATTGCTTCTTCGGTTCGGTACTTTGAATACCGAGAGTAGTTTTGATTTTTCCTTCACGAGGGCTGAATAAATCCACCTGAAAGGAGCCGGCCGGTAAATCCACCCAGAACAGTTTTTCGGACTGTGGCTGATAGGCCAGATATTCTTCTCCGGGATTCGCTAGGCAGAATCCAGTCGAACAGAGTTCATCGTGGGGAATCATTTGGGCCAGGTTGACGACTGTAGAATAGAGACGTGTCTGACCCAGAGCCTGCCGTAACTTATCGTATTCTGGAACTGGTGCTTCGGGAGAATCGGCCTGAATATCCCGGTATGGATCTAAAAGAACAGGATTCATACCGCGTAAGAAGGATTTCCAAGCCCAGGTCGAATCGATTGCATTCATTTCAGGATCGATCGTTCCGGAATCTGCGATAATAATTTTATTTCCCGTTACCGCCGGTGGATTATCCGGATCGTCTTCCATTTTTGGAAGACATATGGCATCCGCCGGGCAATCAGCTAAATCTTTTTGAACCTCCTGTACTGGCAAAGACATCCAGATTGGGTGTTGATAGGGCTTTTGGGCTTCGTATTCCTGAATAAAACGAATCATGTGATACTGCCAATCCAGTGATGAGCCGCCGCATTGGTTGCCGATCTCCCAGATTACATTATCGAAACCGTTGAGGGTATCGACGACTTTCATTACATAGGCTTCCTGAAGGCGGGTGATCGCAGGATCGGCCAGACTATGCACTTCCTCCCCTTCCCCATTTCCATTCCGGTCGCCGTCGATCCCGTTGATGTTGTTCTTTTTATGGTAGGGATGCCCATCCCAGGGATTTCCTTTTTTAGGATCAATACCACTTTCTATATTTTGTACGACGCTAAGGCCTTGAAACAGCATAACCGATATATAGATGCCTTTCTCACGGGCGGCAAAAACACGGTCGCGAAGACGTTCGAAAAATTCGGGATTCAATTGATTTAGATCGAACCGGGCTTCTCCGTCTAACGCCCTTCCCGAGCCCGAACGCAGATAACAAAGAGGTTTATAGCGGATCAAATCTTTCTTATCCCGGAAAGGCATCCAGGCGGCATGTTCCCATACCCAGAGCCTGAGAAAGTTATGATTGTTTTCAGCCAGGAATCTGAGAAATGCCGGGTAATCGAAATCCGGCGTAACTCCTTCAATCCCCCGTTCCTGGAAAACCGCCCAGGTATGCGATCCGGTCAGGTAGACAATCTCGCCATTGGAATCCGCAAAGTATCGCGGATTTTGGGGATGTGCTTTCAACGGCCCCATCGACGCATAAGATGCGATGAAAGGAAAAAACAGAATAAAACTAGCGATAATACAAGTAATAATGACATTCATACAAAAACACAACCTTTTTTTATATATGGAGTGCAGCAAACAAAGGCAGCTAATCGCCATCTTTTGCATTCGATACTTTCTCAAACTTCTCCCCTTTATAATACCCGATCAAGCATAAACGCGTATTTCAAAAAGGCGGGCGCTGGGTGCGCCGTTCGTCGATTTTACCATCAGACGCACTCCAGAAGCGCTACAGGTATCAAATCGATGGATCCGTTTTCGTTGATAATTTCCCCGAACGTCCGCGACGGTTTTCGCGCTTTCGCCGTGAATCACATATAATTCATAATCGCATACGGTTTCCGGTTGTGGCCCCCAGATTTGATGGGCGTGGTTATTGTCGCTGTGCGTCAAAGTCAACTGCCGATTCAGTCCCGTATCGAAAGTCAGATGGATTTCCCGGACGCGTTGTTCTTTTGGAAACGTGAGTTCAATCCACTGGGGAAACGGTAATTCTGGATCAGATATCCAACAGTTTTTCTGCAAATAAACCGTGCGATGAATCCCATTGATTACATGGGAGGGATTAGCGATTTCATTCAACACACTGGAAGCGCGAACCGACGCGCTTCGGGCTAGATCGTAGGGATCGGCGTTCGAAATGCCGATGATATAGGCGTCGTCCTTGAGCAGTTGTTGCTGAAGTTCGGCAATCGATTCGCGATACAATTCCCGGGGAGTGCACTGGCGTTGAATACAAAGAGCCGCCGCCGTCCCCGCTGCCTGCCCGGCCACAGCACAAGTTCCCATCACACGGGTGGTACCAAAAGCAACGTGCGATACGCTGATGTTTCGTCCCGCGAAAAACAGATTGTCAATATTCCGCGAATACAAACAACGGTAGGGGATGTTATACAGCGGTATAGGATGCGATTCAAACGGTGGTTCGCTGGTATCGATCCCCGCCGGGGGATGCAAATCGATGTTCCAGCCACCGAAAGCCACACCGTCCTCGAATAGTTCGGGTTTGCGAACGTCTTGTTCAATCAAGACATAATCGCCGATAAAACGGCGGCTTTCGCGTTTTCCTGGAATTGCGCCAACCCAATCCAGCGCCCAATTTTCCGTATCTTTATATTTCCCGCTGTTCTTAATTAAATTCCAAATCCCCAGAGCGGTGGCGAGCAATTCCTGCCGGATTTCTTCTCCATCTTTAATGATATCTTTTTCGCCGCCCCACTCATTCCACCAGAATCCATACTCATATGAACCGATCCCACGATGCGGCAAGGGGCCGTCGAATCGTCTTATCCAATCCGGCGGTGTGAACGGAACCGGACGGCGGAATTTTTTAGCCATGAAAAGAATGGAACTACCCATCGTTTGATTATCGGCCTGAGGAGGAGCGAGCGGTTCGCCGAATTCGCCACGTCCCTCGCGGCCCGTGCGATATTCTGCTCCCGCTTCCGCGCCCAGACGGCCATCGCCTGTACAATCAATAAACAGCGACGCGTGAATCGTGAAACTATCTTCCGTCATAGGACGGAAAGCCAGCACGGCCGCAATCCGGTTCTTCGATTTCATCTCCACCCCATAGCAATGGGTATCGAGCATCAGGGTGATATTGGACTCGCGGAGAACCCATTCGTAAAGGATCAGGTCGAATACGCTGGCACTGCGCTGGGGATTGCGCATGGCGGTTTCAAGACGGATTTCTTCCAGAATGCCCGACTCGCGCGAATCGGTATCATTCCGGCTGCCATGACGATCGGCTCCGACGATATGCATCCGCACTTCGCTGGAGGCATTGCCACCCAACATGGAACGATCCTGGATCAAGACCACCTTGGCCCCATTTCGGGCTGCCGCAATCGCCGCACAAACGCCCGCCATACCCCCTCCGGCCACCACAATATCTGTAATCATCTCGCGATGGGTAACCAATCCTTGACGAGCTAATGAATGTGGGCTGATCTTGGAAGGAGAAGCATTCTGCGTAGAAATAGACTGGCATCCCTGTTGGAGTCCAATGGCCGAAAAGCCAATCCCCGCCGCGGTGAGAAAATTGCGGCGTTTAATCTCAGAGTGTTTCAAATCGTTTTCGCTCATCTGTCTATCCTCTGCGTCCGTATTCCTTTTTAGCTCGGCAGTATTATTAGATTACATTTAGGCCTTTTTTCAAAGGGAATGAACACCAAATGGAATTTTCTGTCACCAGGGATTGCATTACAGCCACTTATTATCGAACATACAATGAAGAGAGATGGCAAAACCTCATGGCTGAAGATGCAAAATTAGTGGAACGATGCCTGTCGGGAGACATTCAGGCGTTTGAAGGACTGATCGAACGCCATCGATCCTTGATTAGCGCGGTAACATACAACGTCACGGGGAATCTATCACAAAGTGAAGACCTCGCCCAGGAAACGTTTATTACGGCCTGGAGAAACCTTCGCAACATCCGCGACCTCAACAAATTCTCCCAATGGTTATGCGGTATAGCCCGCAATCTGGCTTTGAATCATCAACGACAAGCAATACGAAAATCCGCCGAGACTATTCCGGATTTTGAAACCGGGGACATGGTTTGTTCAAGTTCCATTACCCCTCGCGAGAAGGCCATTAGCCGTGAAGAGGAAGAGATACTATGGCGGGAATTGCAGAAAATTCCGGAAATGTATCGGGAACCCATGATTTTATATTACCGCCTGGATCGTTCCCTTCAAGAAGTTTCTGAAGCGCTTGGCCTGAGCGAAGACGTCGTAAAGCAACGCTTGGCGAGAGGGCGTAAGATACTCCAGGAACAAATGGCATTGTTTGTGGAAACGGCCTTGGAACGAACCCGCCCACTCACCGGTTTTTCCGCAGCCATACTTTCATCCATCGCGAGTTCGGTTCCCGAACCGGCATCAACCTCAATCATCACATCGGTTTTCAAAACCAGCCTGATTGAGAAAGCCCTTTCATTTCTTGTTTCCTTACCCGTTTTATCCTGGCTCACAGGAGCCGTTATCGGTTTGTATTTGAATATCCGCTGGCAATGGAGAGCGGTTCAATCCAAGAAAGAAAAGAAGGTAATCGCAATTGCCGCATTCCTGCTCTTTGGCATCTTCTTTCTATCGCATCTCTCTTCCCTGGCGGTCTTTCAATGGGCTTTTTTTTTACCTTTGGATTCTCTGTTACTGCTTATTATCTCGATTTCAATAATTTTACTGATTCTCATTTATTTCTGGGGGCGCTGGATGCATACCTCGAGGAAGACAATACGGGAGAAAGAAGGATTACCACCAATTATCAATCCTTGCCTAGGCGATGATGGGAAGCCGATATACCCGCGTCTCGTGATGGCGCTGGGTTTGTTCCTGACAAATGCGGGGGCCTTGCTGGTTCCGTTTCTTCCTTTGGCTATTCAGGCGGGCGACACCACCGGCATACTGGTCTCCGTGACACTCTATTCACTCATCAGCGTTTGTTGTTTGGCTTGGTTGTTTCATTCTCCTCATCAATACCCGTGGCTGCTTTCCGCGACTTGCCCGGTCAACTTGGCTCTCGCGCTTTTACTGATCGATATGCGTTGGGACATCTGGATTACAGCACCCGGGATGGGTGTGTATCTATCTTCCAGGTCTTGGTGGTTACTCAATCTGTTTCTACTGGGATTGTTCTGTTATGCGGCGCTCGATTTCGTGAGAATGAAACGAGTTGGATTCTATGGGGCAAAGAAAGTTGAAAAGAAAACCTCTCCGGATAGGGAAATAAATTGGTAAAGCAGGCGTCATGCAACTAAGAAAACGCCTGCTTTACCCTTCAGCCTGATTATTATTCCAGAGTGGAATGAAAATGGGTTATTCT
>CAZFOX010000343.1:0-5946 GCA_964520565.1 uncultured bacterium
GAACATCGTTCAGTGGTCTATCGCTGCGAGTACGCAAAAGGGATCGTGCGCTTCATCCCCGAACTGCAAAAATACGAGTGCCAGCGGCAGGTGGCTTTGAAATTCGCGCGAACCTGGCGGACGGACGACGGTTGCCTATGCTTTGCATGCACCCTGGAAACCGTCGAGACGATGTTGCAGAAGGAAAATATCAAAATCGAATTCGTTGGCTTAATTCGCGAAGAGGGCAGCAAGCCTCCGGTCGCATCGGGGGAATTGGCAACGATCCGGATTCCCCAATACGCGGTCACTCGATACCTCACCCAGAAGACCGCCGGCGATGTCATGCGAAAGATATTGCGGCAAGAAGGCGTCAGTATGAGCGGCCGCAAGGAAGAATTAGGGAAGAAGCTGGTTACCCTGGCGGTACAGCGATACCACGCCAAAGAATCCCAACTGGAATCGTACTTCCGGACGAATCGCTTCATCCGCAAACCACCCGCCGACAAGGAGATCGTCTTGCCCTTCCCCCTGCTGCAGGACGACGAGCTGGACCGCCTCGTCCTCGCCATGTACATCACCCGCCACCTGCGCGCCAACACCATCCTGGACGTCAACCACGAGAACCAAACTTATAGCCTGGATGATCTCGCCTGCGCGTTGATCAACCAAACCCTCCAGCTGGAAGGAGCGTTTTTGCGGGTGGAGTGAGTCTGGATTAAGCATCCAAGCGTTCTCGAAATGATTCAAACGACCGTTTTCCGTGAATCACGGCGACAATAGTTATGCGCGTTTCCCGAATCCAATAAATAAGTCGGTAACTATACGCAAAACGCTCCCGAATATTGGGATCGTCTACCTCGGGAACCATTCTTCCGATATAAGGGGCGTGAGATAAGTCTCTGGCCAGTTTAAGAATTCTGGTTGCCACCGCGGAAGCATAGGCGCGGGAATCGCGGGCGATATACTCGGCGATTGATTCCAAATCCTCCAAGGCTTCGGGCGACCACGCTACTTGGCGAGCCATCGCTCGAAACGCCCTTCGGCTTCCTCTTGGGAGACGGCGCCTTCCTTCTCCGCCCGTTCCATCCCCTGTTTAATCTTTTCCAGGACGTAGAGATGGTATTGAACGTCTTCCAGCGAGCAATCGTCCGGCAACTTGTGCAATATGGATGCCACTTCCTGCTTCACGGTACTCATCCAAAACGCTCCTATCAGAATTCTTATGGGAGTAAATCGTATGATTCTCAGAGTTGATTATAGCCTGCTCGCCAATGGATTGTGAGAAAGGAGTCCAAAAAAGTCGGAGCCAATCATCAAAAATCCCCGTATCTTTCAAGTCATTCGGAAGATTTAAGCCGGATGCCTCAAAATCCACCTGCGCGCCAACACCATCCTGGACGTTCACCACGAAAACCAAACCTACAGCCTGGAAGACCTCGCCTGCGCGTTAATCAACCAGACCCTCCAGCTGGAAGGAGCGTTTTTGCGGGTGGAGTGAGACGAACTTTGATTACCACAAGCGCTTTACTGGATAAGCGTCAAACGCGGTATCTGCGCTTAAGAGAGAAATTTGTTCTGAAATGGCTTGTGAGGCAAGTAGACGATCGAAAGGATCCCTGTGGTGAAATGGCAAATGGATTAAGGGAAAGAAATGACGTATTTCCAACGGCAACAACGCAATCCCATTCCGCTGCAACTGCTCCGGGATCAGGGTCTCAAAGGATTGACGAAGACGCAATTTCCCCAGACTCACCTTGATTGCCATCTCCCAGAGACTGGCCATGCTTAACAAGGGTTGGACTGCTGCGTCTTCCATCATTTTCCTGGCTGTATCGCTAAGATGGTCGTCTCCGATGCAATACCATAGAAATGTATGCGTATCCAGCAGAATCCTCATTGAATATACTCATCAAAATCGGCCAAGGGAGCGTCAAAGTCACGGTCTATTTCGATCAATCCCTTTGCACTGCCGAACTGTGGAGTGGGACGATTCGATATCAGCGGGAGCATCTGAATCTGGTGCGTATCGTCTTTATGAATGATGACCTTTTCTCCCAATAAGGCCGCATTGACCAAATCCGACAACTTGGATTTTGCTTCTTCCAAAGTGACTTGCACCATCGTGTTGTTCCTTCCAAATTTGCATTTTGATTCATTATAGCCCGTTTTTCTTAGCCCATTCCGAAAATCCATTCTGATACCCCGGAAACCAAACCCGGCTAATTCGCCGGTAAATCCCCGTTCAAATAAGAAAGGAAAAAGATCATGAACGTACAAGAAATCCACTGTCCGCACTGTGGCAACAGCGACCTACACTGCATTCAACTGTGTATCGTTCTGCCCTCCAGTATTTTTCGCAACCTCTACCGAGACGAACAAGGGAAGATTTGGGCCGAAGAGAGGATCGACAAAGTCGAAGATCGCATCGATCCGGTCTCCCAATCTCTTCACTGTTCGAATTGTGGTACTGACATTCCCAATCCCGGCGTCATGATCCAGTAAGTCGTAATCCACAACTGAATCCCGTCCCACATATCCGGTTTCATAGAATCCAAGCCCGGTTTTGCGCCGGGCTATTTCATTTTAAAGAAAGGAATCACCCTCATGAACACGGTCACTTGTCAACTCTGCGGCTGTTCCATCCAAGGCGCCCTTTACGGGCATCTATCGGAGCAGCATCAGCTCACCGCCCAACAATACCTCAGTCAGTTTCCCGGCGCCCCCTTGGCGTCGCCTGCGTTACTCCGCCAAATGCAAGCGGGACAATCCATCAAACGAACGCCCGTCTCGATCGAGGAAGAGTTCCGCATCCATGACGCCATGCTCAAAAAACGGCCTGGATTCAGCCCTCTCATTCCTCGTTCCGACCCTCATTACCGCTTCCCCCCCGAAGCCGCCTATCTGATCCAGGCGGTCAATCACCGGGAGAACGTGATGCTGGTCGGCCCCACCGGCACAGGGAAATCCTCGTTAGTCCTGCAACTGGCCGCCGCAGGGAATGTCTCCGTACGGCGGTGCAACCTGAACGGAGAAGCCACCGTTTCCGATTTTCTGGGACGCTGGACAGTGCGCGGCAAGGAGATGGTTTATAGCGAAGGCATCCTGCCCACCGCCATGCGCAACGGCGATTGGCTGCTGCTGGACGAAATCGACGCCGCCCTGCCGCAGATTTTGTTTGTCTTACAAAGCGTCCTGGAAGACAACGGCAAACTGGTCTTATTGGAAAAGGACAGCGAAGTCATCGAGCCTCATCCCGATTTTCGCATCCTGGCCACCGCCAACACCCTGGGCAACGGCGACGAAACCGGCCTTTACACCGGAACCCAGATCCTCAACGAAGCTTTCAAAGACCGCTTCGCCACCGTCATCCACCTGGATTATCCGGATGAAGCCACCGAAATCGAAATCGTCATCCTCAAAGCCTCCAGCCTCAAAAAGACCGAGGTCAAGCGCTTGGTCAAATACGCCCGCCAAGTCCGCGAAGCCGCCCAGCGGGAAGAGTGCGGATGCACCTTCTCCACCCGCAGGCTTCTGGCGTTCGCCAACAAGTATGCCCAGACCGGCCATCTGACCACCGCTTTGGAACTCACTGTCCTCAACAAACTCTCCACCGACGATCGCCGAGTAGTAGCGGAAATCGCTCAGCGTCACCTCGGAGACCTGATGAACAACTCATCCAACGCCGCAAAAGGAGAAAATCCCTCATGAATCCCCTGCACTCGTTAGAAACCGCCTTGGAGCGTGTGGGACGCATCCTCTCCCGCCAGTACAACATCACGGTTCGTTGCAAGGGCAGCGATTGTAAGACCGATGGCCGTACGATCTGGCTGCCTGCCTTACCCAGCGAGCTGCCCCCGGAAACCTGGACTCTAATCCGGGGCGAGTTGGATCACGAAACCGCCCATATTCTGTTCAGCGACTTCAGCGGGCGGATGAAGACCTTCCGGCAGAAGTGGGGAGATTTCGGATTCGATTTGCTCAACATCATCGAAGATGTCCGGGTCAACTTCGCCATGCAGAAAGAGTACCCCGGTTCCAGCGAGAACATTCAGCAAAGCATCGAGACCATCACCCAGGAGCACAACATCGGCAAAATGCCGTTGCCGGTGCGTTTCCTGTGCGGCTTGTTCCTGGCGGGGATGAACCTGCCCTACGATCGATACGGAGTGGACGCACAGGCGTTTGTACGACAATTCCGAACCGAAGCGCAGCAGTTCAAAACGCTTTGTATGACCAACCAAGCCTGCGACATGGCGGAAGCCATCCTCAAGAGGATGAAGTCGATTAATCCTCAAGCGCTCAATCCAATCTCGAAGCCTCAGAATCAATCCAGTCATACTCAATCGACATCATCGCCTCCCCATGCTTTTGATAAAAAGGAAAAGGAGACACCAAAGACAATCTCCAAAAATCCATCCTCATCCGAACCAGAAGAGGAATCAGGGAAAGAACAGCATAATTCTCCCCCATCATCACCCTCATCAAGGAGCGAGGAATCCACTGATGATTCTGATAATAAGAATTCCTCAGATGGTGGTTCTTCGGATTCGGAAAATGAGGACAAAATTGAGGAAAGGGATGGAGAAGACAAATCGGAACGTGGGGAAACAAGTAAAAACGATGTAGAAGATTCGAAGAAAGAAGCAGACAATCCATCTAAGAATCAAACGACATCATCTTCAGATCAGCCGGAGAAGAACACCCGCGTTTCAACGCAGGCATCGCCTCCCCAGGAACAAAACCTTTCTCCCTCTTTTGATCCTTCCCAATGGAATATCAGCAACGGGCAGTATCAATCCAGCGGCAATCCCTTCGAACTCAGCCGATGCGTACAGCAACACATCGCGGAAGCGGTGGGAGAAGGAACGGATTCCACGTACCGGATCTACGATCCGGCCAGTGACAAACTCACCACGCCGAAAGCGTTGGATCGGGGTGAAGCCTACCAGGCGCTCTTCAAGCAGGTGCGGCCGCATATCGCCGTCCTGCGCCAGCAGCTTCTCCGCACCCTGCGCGCCCGCGACGCCCGCTTCTGGAATTGCGACCGGGAAGAGGGAACCATCAACAGCCGGCGCTTGTACGCCCTCCTCAATCACGGCTCCCCCAAAGTGTTCCGGCAAAACATGGATTGCGACGCCGACTCGGTAGCGGTTCTCCTGCTCATCGACCTGTCCGGCTCCATGATCGGATACCGCATCAACTTGGCGCGGCAAGCCGCCCTCCTCTTCGCTGAAACCCTCCAGCAACTGCGCATCGCCTCGGAGATCATCGGCTTCACCACCCATAAAAACCATCGGATTTTGACCAAAATCCAGGCAGATACCGGTTTGGATATGAATGGCCTCTCCCATCGCTACTCGCGGTTCTTCCCTTGCGCCTACACCCTCTTCAAAGGATTTGAGGAGCCCTTCAAGTCGCTCAAAGGGCGGATTCCAGCCATGGAAGTGGGTGAATACACCCCGCTCAACGACGCAGTTCTCTTCGCCGCCAAACGGATCGTTCAACGTCAGGAAACCCGCAAGGTCATCTTGGTTCTCACCGATGGCGAGCCGTTCAGCGGGAACTCCATTCAACAGCAAATTGTCATCAAGGATTTGATCCGCAACCTGCAACTCATCGAACGGGCCGGAATCGAATGCGTGGCGGTGGGGATCCAGGCCGAGTATATTAAGCGGTACTTCAAAGACTATATCAACGTGATGAATCTGGCCGAATTACCCAAAGCCTTCTACGCCAAGTTCGCCCAGCTGCTGCGCCGCAACGGCAAGTAGATACCACCATCGCTTCCCATCCTCATTCGTACACCACTCAAAACAAACCACCACCGAAAGGAGAACTGGATCATGAGTCATACCCGAAATCCGTCCTGTCTGGGCTTATTCGATTCTCTTGCCCCGGAATGCGCATCCTGCGCCGCCTTCGAGCCCTGCCTGCAAATCCAGGAGAAGAACCTCCAAGGATTGG
>CAZFOX010000344.1:0-1751 GCA_964520565.1 uncultured bacterium
GTTCGGTCAGAATTCGCTTGAAATCCTCCTCTTCCAGATCGTCCAGTTCCACGCGGATAGGAAAACGCCCCTGCAGTTCGGGAATCAGGTCGGATGGACTGGTTCCATGAAACGCCCCGGCGGCAATGAAAAGAATATGGTCGGTTTTCACCATGCCGTACTTGGTGAAGACCGTCGATCCTTCCACCAGCGGCAAAATATCGCGCTGCACACCCGAACGCGACACGTCCGGCCCCGATCCCCCATCCCCCCCCACGATCTTATCGATTTCATCTAAAAAAACGATGCCGGTCTGCTCCACCCGGTCGATGGCATCGGCGACAATCTGATCCATATCGATCAGCCGGTCGGCTTCTTCCTGCGCAAGGATGGGTAGCGCGTCACTGACCTTCATCGGCTTCCGCTTTTTGCGGGTGGGCAGCATCTTTTCGACCATATCCTTCAGATCGATACCCATCTCCTCCAACCCGACGCCCGGTGGAACGCCCACCACCACATTGGAGGCGCGTTCCGTCACTTCCGGTTCCACGATCCGGTCGTCCAACTTCCCCTCCCGCAACATGGTTCGGAATCGTTCGCGAGTGGTATTAATCCGCGTTTCCGCGTTGGACATTTCCGAATCGGTGGTTAAATCGGATGGGCTACGCGCCAGATTGCGCGGCACGAGCAGATCGAGCAATCGCTCTTCAGCGGCAGCTTCCGCCGCCGCATGGCACTCTTCCGTCCGCCGGGCGCGTTCGCGGGTGACCGCCAGCTCCACCAGGTCGCGGACGATCGATTCCACATCGCGCCCCACATACCCCACTTCCGTGAACTTGGAAGCCTCCACCTTAATGAAAGGCGCGTCCTCCAGCTTCGCCAGGCGGCGGGCGATCTCGGTTTTACCGACTCCCGTCGAACCGATCATGATGATGTTCTTGGGATGAATCTCTTCCTGCATATCGGCGTCGAGAATGCGCCGCCTCGACCGGTTACGCAATGCGATGGCCACCGATTTTTTCGCGTCGTCCTGCCCGATAATATACTTATCCAGTTCCTGAACGATCTGACGGGGAGTCAGGCCGGGAACTTTGCGTGTTTCCGTGTCCGCCATAGCGGACAGGGAGTTGATTGGTTCTGTCATAATTCCTCGTTTCGGTTAAAAAAACAGCCCCTATTTCTTCCGGCCGTTTTTCTCGTTCTTTTCGTTTTTCTCTTCCTCGCGGGGAAGCGATTCGATAACAACATTATTATTGGTAAAGATACAAATCTCGGAAGTAATCCGCATGGCCTCTTCCACGATGCGTTTCAAGGGCAGATCGGAAAACCGGATCAATGCCTGTGCGGCCGCCTGGGCAAACGGGCCGCCCGATCCGATGGCGATCACGCCGTCGTCCGGTTCGATCACGTCCCCGGTTCCCGAAATCACCAGAGTGGTTTTGGCATCGCATACGATCAACAGCGCTTCCAGATGACGGAGCATTTTATCGGTCCGCCAATCCTTGGCCAGTTCGACCGCTGCGCGGGTCAGGTTGCCTTTGTATTCATCCAATTTGGCCTCGAATTTTTCAAACAGGGTAAACGCGTCCGCCGACGTGCCCGCGAATCCGGCCAGCACCTCTCCATCGAACATGGTGCGCACCTTACGCGCCGAATGCTTCATTATGGTATCGCCCAGCGTAACCTGGCCATCGCCGGCAATGACTACTTCCTTGCCCCGGCGCACGGCCAGGATCGTGGTCGATCGGATTTTCGCGGTTTGCGATGGATGC
>CAZFOX010000344.1:1761-5929 GCA_964520565.1 uncultured bacterium
GCTCCTTTAAGGGATTCTTTGCGGCTGGCCTTCATGCAATCTCACATTGTATCTTCGAAAAGACAAATGAACCAGATTCCCGAAATACTCTCCATCATAAGGTAGAGCCGTCCGGTTCTTGAAAATCAATCGCCTCGGCTACAATACGGGAATACCGTCTTAAAACGATGCCATCTCCCTATGGAAATCCCCGATTCGGAAGGATCGCATAATATGAACGAACGGACGTCCGCCGGAACAACCCGCTATTTCGTCGATTTCGACTACACGATTTCCAAAGCGGATGTGTGGGACACGTTAGTCAAAGCCTGCAATTCCACCCGCTGGCAGTCGCTGATTGAGGACTACGTCGGCGGTAGGATTTCCTCCCGCCAATGCAACCTGGAACTGGCTCAATCCCTGTCGCTGAGCCGATCCGAAGCGTGCGCCATTGCCTCCCGGATCGGCCTGGATCCCACATTCCGCCAGTTTGTCGATTGGGCGCAGGAACGGCAGTCGCCTCTGATGATCCTCTCCGACGGATACGATTTTTATATCGACCTTCTCTTAAAACAGGAAGGAATCGCCTCCATTCCGGTTTATAGCAACCGGATGGTTTGGACGGAGGACGGAATTCAGGTAGAATTTCCTTTATACCGGCCAGATTGCGAACGGGATATGGCCCATTGCAAATGCCAGCACGTCCGTTCCGCAAACGGATATCGGCGGGTGTATATCGGAGACGGCGTTTCCGATACCTGCGCCGCCGGCAAATGCGATTTTGTATACGCCAAACGCAATCTGCTCGATTATTGCCGCGAACGGCAAATCCAACACAAATCGTTCGATCACTTTCTGGAAATCATCGAACACGAAGAGGCGCTCTTCCAACGGATATAGGACAATACGATTATGGTTCAAAAACGTGTCACCGTTCCAATGCTTCGGGGGATGAAAAAACGCGGCGATAAAATCGCCATGCTCACCGCCTACGATTACACTTTCGCCCTGCTGATGGATCAGGCGGGAGTCGATGTCTTGTTGGTGGGCGATTCGCTGGGGATGGTGGTTCAAGGCCACGACTCCACGATCCCCGTCAAGCTGGAAGACATCATCTACCACACCCGGCCCGTGAAGCGTGCCGCCCAACGGGCGATGGTCGTCGCCGATATGCCGTTTCTTTCTTATCAAATCAATCCCGAAGAAGCGACCCGCAATGCGGGACGCCTGCTCAAAGAAGGGGGAGCCGATGCGGTCAAACTGGAAGGCGGTTGTAAAAACGCCGCCGCCATTAAAAAAATGGTCTCCGCCGGAATCCCGGTCATGGGCCACGTCGGCCTCGAACCGCAATCGAGCAAACTGCTCGGCGGCCATAAAGTCCAGGGGAAAAGCGTCGAAGCCGTGGAAGCCCTGATCGAGGACGCCCGCGGTGTCGAAGAAGCGGGAGCCTTTTCGCTGGTCGTCGAAGCGGTTCCCTGGCAGGTGGCGAAACGGATCACCGAGGCCGTATCGATTCCGACCATCGGATGCGGCGCCGGGCCGCATTGCGACGGGCAGGTTCTAGTATTTGCGGATATGCTGGGATTGTTCACCTCGTTCCAGCCCCATTTCGTCCGCCGGTTCGCCCAGATGGGCGACGAAGCCGAAGAAGCCTTCCAGGCCTATTGCCAGGCGGTCAAAAACGGAGGGTTTCCTTCGCTGGACGAGAGTTATACCGTGGACGATCCGGTTCTACAGGCATTGGGACAACCCGATTCCTCAATTCACAACACGCATCGCGGCTGATGGCTTTGGCGGTACCCAATTCGGTCTTAGCATATCCCCGATAGTTCATTTACCAGCCACGGAGGAAATTTCTTGCAGATCGTACGATCCGTTTCTCAATGGGGCTCCATCCGCCGTTCGTTGCCCGCTCAAACCGAAAGCATCGGGCTGATTCCCACCATGGGATACCTTCACGAAGGTCATCTCTCTTTGATCCGCGCCGCCCGGAAACGGGAACGAATCGTCGTCGTCACGATCTACGTGAATCCCACCCAATTCATCCCGGGAGAGGACTTCGAACGCTACCCCCGCGATGAAGCCCGCGATCTGGCTATGCTGGAACGGGAAGGCGTCGATTACGTCTGGCTGCCGACCGACGGCGATATCTATCCCGACGGCTTCAGCACCTATATCCAACCCCCCGCCGCCAGCGAAGGCTGGTGCGGAGCGGCGCGTCCCGGCCATTTTCGCGGCGTCTGCACCGTCGTTTCTATCCTCTTCAACCGGATACAACCCCACCGTGCCTACTTTGGCCGCAAAGACGCTCAGCAATGCGCCGTCATTCGCTCCATGACCCGTGATCTGGGATTCCCCCTCGAGATCGTCGTCTGCCCGACCGTCCGGGAACCGGATGGGCTGGCCCTCTCGTCGCGCAACGTCTATCTTTCTCCCGAAGAACGCCAACGCGCCCTGATTCTATCGCAGGTGCTCCGCCGGGGTCTGCTTCGATTCGACGAAGGAGTCCGGGATCCGGAAATGATTCTGCGGGAAGGCACCGAACAAATTAATTCCCTGGAGAAAGTGCGCCTGGACTATCTGGGAATCGTGAACCAGAATACCTTCCAATCCGTTTCGACCATTCAAACGGGTTGTTACTACATCGGAGCCATTTATGTTGGTTCGACACGCCTGATCGACAACATGGTCTTCGGTCTGGGAGAGCCCCCAACATGCAGCGAATCATGCTGAAATCCAAAATTCAGGAAGTTCGGGTGACCGGCAAGGAAATCCATTACGTTGGCAGCCTGGAAATCGACAAAGACCTTATGGATGCCGCCGATATCGCTTTCGGCGAACAGATTCACGTCTTCAATGTCAGCAACGGAAGCCGGTTGATCACCTACGCCATCCCCGGCCCCCGAGGGTCCGGCGTCATCTCTGTGAAAGGCGCCGCCGCCCGCCTGATCGAAAAAGGCGATATCATCCTCGTTCTTTCTTTCGCCAATCTGGACGAAGAAGAATTGCCATCGTATTCCCATCGGATTGTATACGTCGACGATAAAAATCACCTGCTTCGAGTGGAAGACCGCACCGAAGAGGAATACCTCGGTTCCACACAGTAAGGCGCCTCTGTACCGGGAGAATGTGGGAGATTTGCAGAATGGCTGTTTTTCGCAGTAATTTTCTGATTATCGGCTCGGGAGTCGCGGGATTAAAAACCGCTCTGGAAGCGGCCCGCCACGGAACCGTAAACCTGGTTACCAAAAAAGACGATTTCGAATCCAACACCAACTACGCCCAGGGCGGGATCGCCTCCGTTCTCGACGAAAACGATTCATTCGACGCCCATATTCGCGACACCCATGAGGCGGGTGCGGGTCTCTGCCATCCCGATTCGGTCAAACTCATCGTCACCCACGGACCGGACGCCATCCGGGAACTCATGGAAATCGGCGTGGAATTCACTCGCAGCCAGGATGGACGCCTCGAGCTGGGACGCGAAGGAGGTCACTCCGCCCGCCGCATCGTTCACGCCCAGGATCTCACCGGCCGGGAAGTGGAAAAAGCGTTATTGCAACGCGTCCGGGAAAATTCCCGCGTTTATGTCAATGAGTTCTTCTTCGCCATCGACCTGATCCTGGATGACAACCGGCGTTGCTGGGGCGCCTGGGTATGGGACGCCCGAGAAAAACAAGTCCACCAGTACCTGGCGGGTGTCACCATTGTCGCCACCGGCGGCTGCGGTCTCGTCTACCGTCACAGTACCAACCCCCCCATCGCCACCGGGGATGGCGTCGCCATGGCCTTTCGGGCGGGTGCGGCGATCGCCAATATGGAATTCATCCAGTTCCATCCCACGGCTTTATACTGTCCCGACGACAAGCGGCCTTACCTCATCTCCGAAGCGGTACGCGGCGAACGCGGCATCATTCGGGCGAGCGACGGCGACGCTTTTATGGAACGGTATCACCCGCTGAAAGAACTCGCCCCCCGCGATATCGTGGCGCGCGCCATCGACCACGAAATGAAAAAACGGGGAGAAGCCTGCTGTTACCTCGACGTGACCCATATCGACCAGGAATTCTTCCAAAAGCGTTTTCCCTTCATTACTCAGGTTTGCCAGCAACACGGCCTCAACCTGGCCAAAGACTGGATTCCCATCGTCCCCGCGGCTCACTACATGTGCGGGGGTGTCATTACCGGA
>CAZFOX010000345.1:0-5928 GCA_964520565.1 uncultured bacterium
CTCGCGGAGGTATTCCAATCCCCGCCGGATGGAAACGAAACCCACTTCCTGCAAATCGATCTGTTCGATCGGCAGAAAATGATAGCCGGTCAATTCCTCGCCGATCCGTATGGCTTGAATGTTCTCTGCCCGGCAAAGGAATAACAGGTCGATGGTGTGATAAAGAACGCCGGAGTATTCATACCGATTGGGTATCGAACAGATATAGCGCAGATGAGAGATTTTGAGGTTGAGTTCTTCCAGCAGTTCCCGTTTCAGTGCCTCTTCGGCGGTCTCGTGGAAATCGATGAAGCCGCCCGGCAGATCGAGGGTTCCCGCCGCCGGATCGTGGGCGCGGCGGGTCACCAGAATGCGTCCCTGCGGGTCGCACACGAATCCCGCCGTTGCCCCGCAGGGATTGAAATAATATTCAAATCCACAATCGAGGCAATGGAAGTTCTTCACACCCTTGGGGACGAATTTCTTTGCCCCGCATCGGGGGCAGTATTGGAAAACGCGTTCGTTCATGACCGTCGATTCCTGTCCTGGTAGTCTGAGCGGTTAATATTGTCGGGTTAAAAAGCATACTATGGATCAACTGGCGAATAGGATCATCATTAGATTGCTTCGCTTCGCTCACAATGACACGAACATATCGCTATGTCATTGCGAGCGAAGCGAAGCAATCTAAAAGCCGGATCGTTGTTTTTTACTCGACACTTTTTGTGGGCCGCTCTACTAGAACAATCCTTCAATTTCGCCGCTGCCGAGTAAGTCGATCTTCATGGCGTTGGGAACCTTGGGCAATCCCGGCATCAACATGATATCGCCGGTGATCGCCACGATAAATCCGGCTCCGGCGCGGGGCAGAAGATCTTCGATATGCAGCGTCCAGCCGGTCGGCGCACCCAGTTTGCTCTTGTCTTCGGTCAGCGACGACTGGGTCTTGGCCATGCAGACCGGAAGTTCGTTCAACCCGGCGTTTTCGATCCGCTTGAGACTATGCTCCGCCTTGGCGGAAAACACCACGTCGCCTGCGCGGTATATCTCTTTGGCGATACGGGCGATTTTATCGCGGATGGGCAGTTGACAGTCATAGAGCGGCGCGAAGCGGGCAGTGCGTTCCTCGATGGTTTTCATCACGGTCTCCGCCAGTTCGATCCCGCCTTCGCCGCCGCGCGCGCACACCTCCGAGATTGCCGCGGGTACGTCCAAATCCGTGCAATAATCCTGCAGTGTGTAGAGTTCTTCTTTTGTATCTTGCGGGAAGCGGTTGATGGCGATGATGGCGGGAACGCCGAACTTGCGGATATTCTGAATGTGTACCCGCAGGTTGTTGCAGCCCTTGAGCATGGCGTCCACGTTCGATTCAGAAATGGCGTTCAAGGGGACGCCGCCGTGCATCTTCAGAGCGCGGACGCTGGCGACGATCACGGCCACCGCCGGAGACAACCCGGCGGAACGGCATTTGATATTAAAGAACTTTTCCGCGCCCAGGTCGGTTCCAAAACCGGCTTCGGTGACGCAATACTCGCCCAGATTCAAGCCCATTATTGTGGAGATCACGCTGCTGCACCCGTGGGCGATATTGGCGAAAGGCCCGCAATGAATGATCGCCGGAGTCCCTTCCAGAGTCTGAACCAGGTTGGGTTTTATGGCTTCTTTAAGAAGCACCATCAACGATCCCACCGCGCCCAGATCGCGCACGAAAACCGGTTGACGATCTCGATTATAAGCCACCAGGATTTTGGAAAGCCGTTCCCGCAGATCGGCCAGGTTTTCCGACAACGCCAGAATGGCCATGATCTCCGAGGCTACCGTGATGACGAATCCTGTCTCCTGCGGAAAGCCGTTGGCATGTCCGCCCAGACCGACCACCACGTTGCGCAGCTGCCGGTCGGCGATGTCGATCACGCGCGGCCACATCACCCGTCCCCGGTCGATATTCAACTCGTTTCCCTGGAAGATATGGTTTTCGATCAGCGCGGAAAGGAGGTTGTGCGCCGAGGTTACGGCATGGATATCGCCGGTGAAATGCAGGTTGATTTCGTCCATCGGCAGAACTTGCGCGTAGCCGCCGCCCGCCGCCCCGCCCTTGATACCGAATACCGGCCCCAGCGAAGGTTCGCGGATGCAGACGATGCTCTTCTTTCCCATGCGCCCCAGCGCCTGCGAGAGCCCTATGGAATTGACGGTCTTTCCTTCCCCCGCCGGAGTGGGCGTCATGCCGGTGACCAGGATCAGTTTTCCATTCGGCCTGTCTGCCAGCCGCTGGAGTACGTTGAGATGGATTTTGGCTTTGTAGCGGCCGTAATTATCGATCTCCTCTTCACTCAATCCCAGTTCCGTGGCCACATCGATAATAGGCCGCAACTGAATGCCGCGTGCGATTTCTATGTCGCTCTTCATACCCCCATTCCTTTCGAGACCTGCATTCCGAGTAAGGATATTTGGATGATTATCGATCAATCCATTCAAAAACGGAATTGCTTACGCTTCCGGGAATCGCATTTCGTCCACGAACTTTTCCTGGAACCGGGCATTCCCGCTCAACGTGACGTGTTCGCAACGGCTCAGTATACCGTCAAAAGCGTTATTTCCTTCATACTCCGGGAAGAGCGCCATCTTCGCTCCCAGCAGCGCCGTGTTGCCCGCCGGACGAACGCGGTCGAGAGGACAATCGAACAATCCGATACGCCGGGCGCTGGCGGCGTGGATCGAATTGCCAAAAGCGCCCGCCAGGTAGAAACAGGACAAATCGCCGATGGATGCGCCGCACTGCTCGAGAAGGTAATGCAATCCGGCGGCGATGGCCCCTTTGGCGAGCTGCAACTCCCGTATATCCCGCTGCGTCAGAACGACGGGATCGGCCAGCGGCATTTCCCTCACTCCACCCGCCAGTTTTCCATATGGATCGATACGGGAAAGATCGAGCCCCGCCGCCACGGCGTCCACCAGACCGCTGCCGCAGATCCCGCACGGCTTTCCACCGCCGAGAACGTGGCAGCGAAACGCGCCGTCTTCGATCCGGACTTCGGAAATCGCTCCCGTGGCCGCCCGCATCCCCATCTCGATGCGGCCCCCCTCGAAGGCGGGGCCAGCCGCCGTGGAGGCGCACAGAATCTTATCGCGGTTGCCCACCAGGATTTCGCCGTTGGTTCCCAGATCGATCAGGGCGGTAAGCGCTTCGGCTTCGTGCAGGCGCGTCGCCAATATCCCGGCGAGCAGATCGCTGCCGACAAAGCTACCCAGGCAAGGAAGAAACCGCACCACAGCCCGATCGCCGAAATCCCAACCCAATTCGTGAGGCGTAAGTTCCTGAAGGCCATCGGCGTCGGATTGAAAGGGAAATCCGGCCAAGGGTTCCACATCCAATCCACAGAAGAAATGGTGCATGGCAGTATTGCCTGCCAGGACAATCAGCCGCAGTTCCTCTTTACCATTCGTGCAGGATGCCAACAAATCGCCGATCAGTTGGCCGATGGTAGTGCGGATCAGAGATACCAGCCGGAAGTGCCCGCCCTCGGCGATGGCGTAATGGATGCGGCTCATCAGGTCGCTACCGTGCTGCGCCTGGGGATTGAGAGTGGAACGAACGCCCAACACGTGTCCCGTGCGGCGATCCACCAGTTGCGCCACCACCGTGGTGGTTCCCAGATCGACGGCCACGCCAAGACCTTCCGCGGGTGTGAATTCAAAGCGGGAATCGTCCGCCAGGATGGGAACGTCCCATTGCGCCAGTTCGAGTACGAGATCGCTTTCGGCGGTGAGGCGGCAGGCCAGCCGCCATCCCTGCGCCAGAGATTCCCGATCCAGTTCCCGTTCCTGTTCCGGCGTAACCGGAGCGATGCCCTCGAGAACGCGGATACGGCATCCGCGGCAGATTCCCCGCCCGCCGCAGGGAAATTCCACACCGAAAGGAAACAGCACATCCTGAAGAGAAGCGCCCTTCTCGACATCCAGGATTTTCCCCAAGGGTTGCAATACGATTCGAACGGTGTCAGTCATGGGAAGAGAGACGTTAGAAATCGGATACCGAATGGGTCTGCGCGTAGACGGTCATGGCGCGCAGGTTTTCCAGGGGCGTTTCGCGGGGAACTTCGCATCCCGCCCCGGCAATATAGCGAGCGCCCGATTGGCGATGGCATTCCGCGATGCCGCTGCGCACGGCATCGGGCGTACCGTCTTTCAAAACCGTAACCGGATCGATATTGCCGCAAAGAATCTGATCCGGCCCCATGACCTGGCGGGCGGCGTCCATGGGATTCATCCAATCCAGATCGATGGATTCGCAGCCGAGCCGTCCCATACCTTCGTAATGCTTCTTGGTCTTACCGCAGATATGCAGTCGTACCCGGCTACCCAGGGCGTGGATGCCATCCACCAGGCGTTTCTCTTCCGGCCAGACGAATTCCTTGTAGACCGCCGGACCGACCAGCGATGCGGCGGCGTCGCCTATGCCGATCCAATCCGCGCCCGCCTCGATCTGGGCGCGGGCGAAGACCAATTCCATATCCACGATGAAAGCGAATAGATCGCGGACGAAGGCGGGATCGTCTATGAAATCCGTCATCAGGGTATTGATACCCCGAATATCCGCCCCCTCGGCGCAGGGGCCTTCGACCCAGCCTTCGATCCATTTTTCGCCGCCGACGCGTTCCTTGAGAAGGGCGACGCCCTGCACCCGGTCGAGCATGCGGCCGCCTGCGGTGGGATCGGGGCAACGGAGGCTCAGCAGTTTCGATTTATCGGCCAGCAGGGCGTTAGATTCCTTGATGGCTGGAGGTTGATTCTCGAAATATTGAATATCCGCGCCCAAATCCGCCGCTTCGCGGGCGGGGTCGGAGATGACGGAGACGGCGTCGATATCAAACATCTCCGCCGTGCGGATCTGCGCTTCTGCGAGAATGCGGTGATCCTTCACGTAGTCGCCGTATTTGACGCCGATGCGGTCGGCGGCGAACATCATGGTAATCGGCAGCAGCGGCAACCGGTCTACCTCGCGATTTTGGAGCATGGCAGAAATGCGTTCGTATCCGTTCATGGTTCGATCTTCTCCACAGACAGAATCGCCTCGTCATAGCGGGCGGTTACACGATACCCGGGCGGAACCGTCAGAAATTCTTTCTCGTCCCAGGGGCCATCGACCAGCCGTTGGATCAAGCCCATGTCGCCCGGGATTTTTTCGAAGGCCCAATTCTTTGCTTCTGCTTTCTGGCGGGCGGCGCGTTCGAATCGGCCGTCCGGCTCGATGCCCATCTCGATAAAGATACATTTGCTGTAATGGCGGGTCAAATCGCCGAGTTGTTCGTAGAGATAGCGGGCGTTTTCTTCGCCGTATTTGGCTACTAGTTGTTCGTAGGATTGCCCCAGGCCATGCTGCGTGGCGATCGAATGGGGCTGGAGGTCTCGAGAGATTTCCTCGCCGCGTTCGAGCCATCCGCTGGTTTCGTAATAGACGCCGGAGTTGGCGTTGAAGAATTCGAGATAGCGTTCCTTGCTGCCCATGAATAACGCGATGCAATCGTGGGCGCGGGGGATAATCAGGGGGATCGTCCGCGCCCGGAGCCCCACGATTCCATTGTTGCAGAGGGCGTACCCGAAAAGAAACGCATCGTACTGCGATTCATCCACGCGCGCGAGCGCTTCCTGAAGGCGGCCGCACATTTTCTCGGAGCCGATATCGTGCAGCCCCTTGGGGAAGAATTCGATATCCACCCGGTGGATCGACCGGGAGACCGCCAGGCAGATTTCCCGGTACAATATCTCGCATGCAATCAGCTTGAGGCGCATGAATCCTCTCTTACCCGAACCCTCCCCGGAGGGCGAGGGAACCATTTCAAATGAAATGAACTGCTCGTAGTCTGACCGTTCAATATTGCCGGGTTAAAAAGCATACTATGGATCGGCTGGCGAATCGGATCATCGTTAGATTGCTTCGCTTTGCTC
>CAZFOX010000346.1:0-4176 GCA_964520565.1 uncultured bacterium
GTCCGAATTCAAAGCCGGTGGGATAACAGTCAATCCCACGGATCGAATGAGAAATCCGACTGTCAGAATCCCAACAAGAACGATCCGTGTATGATTCAACACGCCTCTCTTCCCTCCAGGAGAATGCTATCATACCTTGTTTGTGACGATACACTGACCATCCCCAGGGTGCAATCGTTATAATCAAGGAATCGCTATCCCAAAAGGTGCTTATTCCCATTTTTGTGGGAAGGTATCCGAAAAATCGATTATAGGAAAACCTATGCGCTACGAGTGGTTTATCGCCAAACGTTACTTGAAACCCCAGGGTGGAGCGACGTTTATCTTTCATTTAACCATCATCAGCATGGTGGGCGTCGCTTTGGGAGTAGCCTCATTGATTACGGTCTTATCGGTCATGAATGGTTTCGGCAATTACCTTCGTTCCATCATGATTCAGGTAGGTTCTCATATTGTAATGGATTACGAACCCATCGGTGGATTAAAAGATCCCAATACCGTGATGCAGGAATTGACTCAAATCCCCAATGTAGCTGCTTGTTCACCCATGATTCAATACTGGGGAATGATCCATCGAACCGACTATCCCGACCGATCGCCCAATCTAATCACTTTTGTGGGAATCGATCCCATACTGGAAAACGAGGTTACGAACCTGGCAGGGAAGATGATTGCTGGCAGTCTGGACGGTTTGAAGGATGAGAAGAGACCGCCCGAATCACAACGGAAAGTGAAATTAACCGACCTGATGGCGAATGTCCAAGAAGAGGCAAAACCGCCTGGTATAATCATCGGAAAAGAAATGGCCTATCGTTTTTTCTTAGTCCAAGAGGAGGAAGAAACGAACAAAGAAGAAATATTCCGGCGGGTGATCGGTCAACAACTAACGCTTTTAACGATTCCCCCAGAAACCGATTCCATAACAGAAGGGAAACCTATCGAACGCACCTTTACCATTGAAGGTGTCTTCGAAACCGGCCATTATGAATACGATTCAGCCTTGGTTTATATATCGTTGCTCTCCTCTCAAGTTTTGCTACAAATACCAGAAGGACGCGTCAATTCGCTCCAGATTCGCCTGGTGGATCATTCAGAACAAGCTACGGATCGAACTTTTGATGAAATCATAGAAAAAAATTACGAGATTCTTGGATGGCATGGCACGGGAAGCACCTGGATGCAGCAGCATCAGGTCTTCTTCCGGGCTCTGGACTATGAAAAGCGGACGATGGATTGTATCCTGAAAATCATTATCCTGGTTGCCACATTTAACATCATCGCCACCCTGTTCATGGTTGTAACAGAGAAAACACGCGACATCGGCCTACTTCGCGCTATCGGCGCGGGGCGTAGAAACGTCATGTCGATATTTATCCTGCTGGGTCTGATCGTAGGAGCATTGGGTGTGGTTTTCGGCGTGGCCGGAGGGCTGACGATCTGTTCAATCATAAAAACGTTTCCCCCGGAAATGCCGGGCGACGGTCAGGTCTATTACCTGAAATACCTGCCTTGCGATATGGAAGCAATGGATTTTCTCTGGGTGAGTATTTACACGATGGCAGTCAGTTTCCTGGCCTCTATCTATCCTGCCGTGCGGGCATCCCGCTTCATTCCGGTTGAAGCGCTTCGGTTTTCATAGGGACATCGTGGCCACTCTGCCGATCCAAAAGCATGGAAACAGTAACATTGTGGCCACCGATCAAAGTTTGAAGGATTTCCGATACCCGATCGCCGGTGGAACGAGCGTCCGGTTTCGAAACACCGATCAAACGTTCCAATACATCTTTCACCGTCAGACGATCTGGATTGGCGCTGGGAAAATAATACCCTTTGCGATTATCCTGGTGAACCAAATGTGCGCTGACAAGATCGCGTAACGACCGCTGAAGCCATTTCTGCGAGATTCCTTCCAATTCTTCCAACTGGGGCATGGACATACCCTGATTGAAATCGCGAAAGTGGCGGCAGATATCCAAAAAAACATATAGCGTCTGAATGGGGCGATACGTTTTCCAAGAAAACCGGCGCTTAAGCCGAGCCATGTGTTGATCGAAATCCTGAACCGTCGTGGCAATGACGGGTCCCAACAGGAAACATAAATAGCTGTAATAAAGCCAACAGATAAACAGCGGAATGGCAGCCAGAGTACCAAAGATTGAGTAATACCCTTCAGTACTCAACGCATAGTTCATGTAATAATCGAAAATTACTTTCGCGGCCTCCCAAAGAATCGCCGAGAGCGCACTACCGATCAACGCTGGAACCAACCGGACCGGTAGATTGGGAAGATAGCGATTGGCAATGAGAAAAGCAAATAGAGTAAAGAGATACGAAACGCCATGCCAGAATATCCAGGAACCCCACTCGATCTTGATAAAACGCAATACGGCTTCCGTCGAGGCGAATTGAGTCGTGTAGTAATACGAAAGCGCTAATAAAAGCGGTGTAATAGTCAGAAGAATCCAAAATGCAAGGAATTGAGCGAAAAAGGTGCGTCGGTGCCGAACCGACCAGATTTCGTTGAATGCGTGTTCAATACTGTTAAAAAGGCTGACACTGGCGATGATCAGTACAACCAGGATCACGAAACGAAGAGACTTGGTTTTTTCAACAAAAATCAGTATTTCCCTTTTGGCGATTTGTATTTCCTGATGGGTGCTATCGGCCACCCCCGGAACAAAATGATCGAAAAAGAAATCGAATACCCGGTTGCTGAATACTTCCGATTGCTGACCATCCGTTCCCGGGATGATCACCTTTTCGCTGGAAGTAAAAGCTGTGATCAGGGTCAACGAGATCGCCAGGATCGGTACCAGAGATAAAATCGTGGTATACCCGCACACCGATGCATGCGCCCAGACACTCTTTTCGTTAATTAATTTCCAAATAATCCGCAATCCATTTCCAAAACGTAAAGCCGCCAGTCTCCAGCGAGAGGGAGTCTTGTTGGGGGATTGGTCGGATATTGGATGATCTGAAAGATTTAAATCGCTCAATGTCTTTTTTCCCTTTATTGCAAGAAATCCCGTAACCAGCTGGCCAAGATATCTACTGTGGCCATATTTTCGAAAACACGCAACCGATCTGCCGCTCCGGCAGCCTGATAGGCCGCTGTTGCCCAAATTGTGTCGAATTTCCCACATGTATTATGCACTAAAAGCGGGATAGGAGCGAGAAGCGCTTGCGTGGAACGCACGTCGCCTATTCGACGAAGTCCGGGGATAAAGAGACGTTGCATGAATTCCTCGTCGCTGGAATCGTCAAAACCAGCAGCGTCCACAATAATCCCCTGCAGATCGCCGATCAAAGGAGCAGCCAATAGCGCCCAAAGCCCGGCATCTCCGCCTCCCGCCAGACTGGTTTTGGCGATTTCGTAACGCGATTTCAGATAGGTCATCGCTGTAACAATATCCTGTACGCGCAAAGCTGTTTCGGTCTGGTTGTATGTAAGAAAATGAGGAATGTCCGTTTTTCGTTCCGCCCGTTTGAAAGGCGAGTGAAACTCACCGGTCATGAAAACATCGATCGCCAGAACGATCTGTCCCCGATCGAGCAGCGATTGCAATAATGTTCCCGGTTTCCCGGTTTGGGTGTCCATCCAGGCGCTTTTCCCCTCGTTATGGACGAGTAGAGTACCCTGGTCGGTATAACTGGCGGGGACATAAAGAATGGCCGGTATGCGGTCTCCAACACCCTTGCGTCCAAGGATAATTTTTTCAACAAACAAATTTCCTTTTTTACCAGCCTCGACACGTTCGATTACCAGTTGGCTGGGATCGGTTTTTTCCACACCCAACACATGCCGCAAAGAGTCCGCACGTTCATATGCAAAGGCATTCAAGGTCTTTTTATCGCTCGGGAAATGAGTATATAACTGATCTTCCGACATGTCTTTCCAATTTTCAATCAAGGTTTTTTCATCGATGGCGTTATCAGGAAGACGATCGGCAAATACCCGCAGTTTATCCGCCTCGAAGTCGAAAGATTTTTCTTTCAACTGATCCGCGTTTTTATTCCCCAACATCCAACGCCCAAACCAGGCGTAAACAGCTTCTCGGCTTTGGCGGTTATAATTATGTCCGGCATCAATCTGCACGACGCCTAGACGTTCGGGTTGGTTGTAAAGTTCGTAAATGGATCGCAAGGCGGGATATTCGACTCGCAAGGTTTCCGCCG
>CAZFOX010000346.1:4186-5926 GCA_964520565.1 uncultured bacterium
TTAACGGCCGGGGTGCCATTAAAGCGGCATATTCTAGGTTACTGAAACCTATACGCAAATTGGCGGCGTTTTCGCACAAACAGCCGCCCTGAAAATGAGCGGAGAGCATATTTACTGGAGCAGCAACTTTAACGCGTTCGTCCACCGCCATGATCCCATAAGTTTGTGTGCCTCCTCCCGACGCGCCCGTTACGGCGATCCGGTTTTTATCCACTTCATCCAATGAGATCAGATAATCGATCGCTCGAAGGCTGTTCCAGAATTGCAGGCCATGCAACGACAATCCCCAAAGCCATTCGGCAGGACCTCCAAATTTATGTGACAGCTGGCGGCTGTCGTTATACCCAATCATATCAATGGCTAAAACGATATAACCCTGTTTGGCAAAGTTAATGCAACGCCCCGGCACCGAATTATCCTCATTATTGGTGCGGATTCCTTCCTCCCAATGGCCATGCGGACAAAGGATCGCAGGAAATGGTCCCTTTTTCTCTCTCGGCTTGTAGAGATTACCCGTAGCAAAGAAACCGGGAAGGCTTTCAAAATAGACATTTTCTATCAGGTAATCGCCATATTCATTACGTCCCGTTGTTTGAGGATTGAGAGGCGTTTTGGGAGGCATCGGATAGCACCCCATACTAATGAGGAAATGATCGATTCGGTCTTGCCTGTGCGACTGCCATTCCCGTTTATTAGCGAATTGGGGAAACGAATAATAATGATCCTTACTGCGGACAATCCCCAGACGTTTATCATCGCTTGCAACGACACTCTTAGGATACAACCGGCAGAGGTCGAACCATTCGACCGGCGACCAATCCGGATTGCGCGTAAACGCCAAACAGCCGATCGTTCGATCGTCGAGCGACTGCGTACGATCTACCGAGAAGAGTTGCAACGAAGCGGTTTTCTTTTCCGGGATGGATAACAGACCTATTCGTTTCCACGAATAGGCATCCGGAGGACTTTTGGGATTCGGTGTAAGTTCCAGCGAGACGCCATCCACGATTACTCCGAGTGGCGAGCGATCCAGCGACCAAACCCAAAACGTATACGCCCCTCCATCGGGTATGGAAATACCATTGATCGTGGATTCAAGGATTTGTTCGTAATTCAAAATAGTGACCGGTTCCTGGCCATCACCCAGACAGGGTATAGCAAAAATGATTCCCCAAAGAAACGCATGGATATACCCGGCTCGCCGCATCGGAATTCTCCCTTATCGGTTATATTTGAAGACCATTGCATCCGATCATTGTCCATTTTTTAATGGGAGTATCAAGTTTGGGTATGAGAAAATAACTCCCGGTTATTTACCAGAGAATTCGAATCCAATTGATATTCGGCCCCCAACCATCGGAGGGATCGCTGTCGGAAAAACGAAAGCGAAGTTTTCCATGGTTCACTGCCTTGGATTCAAGTGGGATGGTATGGATCGTGGCGATACCGGGTCCCGCATTCCCTTCATCGATGAACGATTCCCAACTATTCCCCGTCCATGCTTCAAATAAAACCTCTCCGATCTCTTCGAATTGCACAAAAACCGGTTGTGATAAAATTGGAATAGGGAATTCATAAGTAAACGATGAATCGAAATCGGCTACGAGATCCAATTGCCGAGTCTCTTGCCAATCGCTTACCATTGCATTCTGGTGTTCCAGCAAATAATGAAGGCTTTCTCCCGCATTGGCAAACAATCGCACTTCAGGTTGAGGTTTCCACTCCAGGGGAGCGGCATAG
>CAZFOX010000347.1:0-5589 GCA_964520565.1 uncultured bacterium
ATCAATTTGGTGGCTTCCAGCTATGGGCGAAAATTTCTGCGCGAAGGCGACGAAATTGTCATTTCCGCCCTGGAACACCACGCCAATATCGTTCCCTGGCAGATGTTGTGCGAGCAGACGGGATCGGTGTTGCGGGTGATTCCCATGACCGATGCGGGCGAACTGATTTTGGATGAGTATAAGAAACTGCTCAACGATCGCACACGCTTCGTATCGGTCGTTCACGTTTCCAACGCATTGGGTACGGTGAATCCCGTCCACGAGATCGTTCGCCTGGCGCACGACCACGGCGTTCCCGTTCTTATCGACGCCGCACAGAGTGCGCCGCACACGCCCATCGACGTGCGCGAACTGGATTGCGATTTCCTGGTGTTTTCGGGACATAAACTGTACGGCCCCACCGGCATCGGCGTTCTGTACGGCAAGGAGGAATACCTGGAGATCATGCCGCCGTACCAGGGCGGGGGAGATATGATCAGCTATGTTTCTTTTGAAAAAACTCTCTATAATGACCTGCCTTATAAGTTCGAAGCAGGCACGCCCCATATCGCCGGGGCGATCGGACTCGGGGCGGCCATCGATTACCTGACCGGCATCGGTTTGGAAGCGATTTCCGCTTACGAACGGGATCTTCTGAATTACGCGACTCAGGCGATGAGCGCGATCCCCGAAGTGCGCATTATCGGAACCGCCCGAGAAAAAGCGGCGGTAGTTTCGTTCCTCATCGGGGAGATTCACCCCCACGACATCGGAACGATTCTGGATCGGGAGGGCATCGCGATTCGCACCGGACACCATTGCGCACAACCGGTGATGGATCGTTTGAATATACCCGCTACCGCGCGCGCCTCGCTGGCGTTATACAACACCCGCGAAGATATCGATGCACTGATCCAGGGAATCGGGAAAGTGATTGAGGTTTTTGGATAATGTCGGATTTGGACGATCTTTACCAGGAAGTCATACTCGACCACAACAAGAATCCACGCAATTTTCGCCGGATGGAAAACGCCAACCATCATGCCGACGGGTATAACCCCTTATGCGGAGACAAGGTGACGGTCTACCTGCATGTCGACGGCGATGTGGTAAGCGACGTCAGTTTCGAAGGGAAAGGTTGCGCGATCTCTACCGCCTCCGCCTCGCTGATGACGGAAACCATCAAGGGGAAAACGCTCAGCGAAGTGAAAGCCATGTTCGACAGTTTTCACGACCTGGTGACCGGAAAAAAAGATCCGAAAACCTGCGAGGTGTGTGTGGGCAAATTGAAAGTACTGGCGGGCGTGCGCCAGTTCCCCATGCGGGTGAAATGCGCCACTCTTTGCTGGCATACCCTCAATGCCGCCGTCCATTCGGACGAAGCGGTTGTTTCCACGGAGTGACATACAGGACGAACGATGATGAATGCTTCGATCGAACCCACACTGACAGCCGCCGAAATTCAGGCGAAAGCGGCGGAGAAACTGCGCGAAGTTTACGATCCGGAAATACCGGTCAACATCTATGAATTGGGACTTATCTATGAAATCAGCGTGCGCGAAGACAATTCGGTGCTGATTCGCATGACTCTTACGTCGCCCGCCTGTCCGGTCGCGGGAACGTTGCCGGGCGAGGTCGAGATGAAAATCCGAAGCATCCCCGGCATTAAGGATTGCGTTGTGGAACTGGTTTGGGAGCCGCAATGGACTCCCGACATGATGAGCGAGGCGGCCAAACTGGAGTTGGGATTCGATTAAGATGCCTGCGAACAAATTATCTTCTCAGAAGATTCACCCATTTATTATTTAATGTGGTTCATGTTGCATTTAACGGATTCGGCGTAAGGCGATTTTCTGCATTCCTGAAAGCGGTTCTCTCGACTCGAATTCTTCATCGGGGTAGCGGTTTTTTGTGTCCGAAATACAATGCGTCTGAATCTCAATTCGATACACCTCCACTTTCCCGATAGAAAGGAATGCCGCAATCATGAGTTCGATGGACGGTTTTCAATTGGATGCTTCCGGAGCACAATCGCTGGAACAATCCGTTCCCTTCGATTGGTCGAAGCAACTGAATTCCCGCCTGGAAAAGCTTCAGAAGCAATTCCAACAGGAAGACGCCGAGGGATACGAGAGCCTTGTGAAACGCCTGCGTGGGTGGACCTGGAGCCACAAAACTCCCGCCAGTCATTCCGATTTCGTTTCGTTCGAGAAAATCGCCGACATTGCGAAGGATATTCGCGCCCAAGCCAAGGCATTCATCACCGTCGGCATTGGCGGTTCCGATCTGGGTGGACGCACACTTCACGATCTGCTAAATCACCCTTATCACAATGAAATGGTTGTCAGCGGCCAGATAACCGGAGTTCCGGAAATCTATTTCACCGGCGACACCTTCGATCCGCTGCGCCTGCGCGGGCTGCTCGATCTACTGAAGTCCCGCGGAATTCTCGGCCAAACCTATATCAATATCGTCAGTAAAAGCGGAACCACCGCCGAAACCGCTCTGGCAGGCATGGTATTGGCCGATGCCCTGGGCAAGGATTGGATGAGCCGCACGGTGGCAACCACCGGCCTCAACGACAAGAGCCTTCTCTTCAAGATGCAGCAAAATGGCGGCGGTCAATTCATGGCCATGCTGCCGGTTCCCGACGGCGTTGGAGGGCGTTTCTCATTTGCTTCGCCGGTAGGCGCGCTGATTCTCGCCGTCACCGCGCCGGGCGATTCCCTGGCGCATCTGCAGGCCGCTTACCAGGGATACGCCGCCGCGCACGACGCTTTTTTAACCGAACCAGCCGCGAATAATCCCGCCTGGCAAATCGCCAAACTGCTCCACATGGCCGAGGCTTTCTGCGGCAAAAATTCGATGGTCTTCTATCCCTATTTCGATAATCGCAAACTGGGCGATTGGTTCCTCCAACTCTATTCCGAATCGGTTCAGGAACGCGCCGGCGGCTTGAACGTGATTGCCGTCACTGGCCCCACTGGCAACCATTCGCTGCTCAACGGTGTTGTCAACGGCCCTCGCGATAAGTTCGTTCTGTTTCTCGCGCCCTCCGATTTCTGCGACGATCTGGCTGTTCCGGCGGATGCGCCGCTCGAAGGCAATATGAAAATCTTTGAAGGCCGAACGCTGGCCTTTTTACAAAACGCCTCGTTAAAGGGAACCGTTACCGACTTTTCTTCCCGCGCCATACCCAACGCCACCCTGTATTTTCCCAAACGGGATGCTGCGTCGGTATTCGCCCTGATGCGTATCCTGATGGATATGGTCGCCGTGAAAGGCCGCCTGCAATCGCTTCACCTCGATCCCCTGACCGGCGAACGTCTCGTGGAGAAGGAAGACACGTATATTCAGAACGGCGTCGAAGGTTACAAACAGCGCATGCGGGAATGTATCGAAAATCAGTAACCGTTGGAATTGCACCGCTCAGCCCGTTCCGCGATTGCATTGGACGGGCTGTTTTTTTTATTGGGAACCTTCCCGCTCCATTTCAATCCAAAGGGTATTTTGGTAAAGTATGGAAAGACGGAGAGAAATGGGGGATATTCCGATGGAACAAGAACGCCCGACCCTCACAATCCACGATGAGAAGATTCATTACCGGTGCCCACAGCTGGGCGACACGATCCCATTTTCGTATTGCCGGAGAATGAATGGGGGGCTGCCCTGCCGCCAGATCTATACCTGCTGGATGGATAAACTGGATGTGAACGGCTTTATCTTCGATAATTTCTCTCTGGAAGAAATCGAGCGAGCCTTCAACCAACCTACCCGTGGACGCATGGCGTCGCTGTTTGAAACGCTCAATCGTGTGTGTGAGGAAAAACATAAGAACAAGAATTTCGAAGAGGGATAGGCTTTGCCCATTCTTCTTCTCATCCTGAAATGGGAGGCAACGCAATGAAAAAAACATTATTCGGATTCCTGGGAATCGCCTGCTTAATTGGCCTGGCGATATCGGCGAGCGCGAACGTAACGCTCCATCCGCTGTTCACCGATAATATGGTATTGCAGCAGGGGATGGAGGTTCCCGTCTGGGGATGGGCGGACGATGGCGAACAGGTCTCCGTCACCATCGACGGGAAAAGCGCCACTACGAAAGCGACGAATGGAAAGTGGATGGTACGCCTCGCCAAGATGAAAGCGGGTGGCCCCTTCGAGATGAAAATACTGGGCAATAACACACTCGTTCTGCAAAACGTGCTGATCGGCGAAGTGTGGGTCTGCAGCGGACAATCCAATATGCAATGGCCGTTGTCCGCATCCGACAACGCCGAAGAAGAAGTCAAAAATGCCGACTATCCGCGCATCCGATTGTTCTCGGTTCCGCTGACGGCATCTCGTCTTCCCCAAGAAAAAGTGGACGGGAAATGGTCGGTCTGCACGCCGGAAACCGCACCCAGTTTCTCCGCTGTTGGTTACTTTTTTGGACGGGAACTGTATAAAACGCTCAATGTTCCTATCGGTTTGATCAACAGTTCCTGGGGTGGCTCTGCCGCCGAAGCGTGGGTGACCCGTGAATCGCTGGAAAGCTACACCGATCTCAAATATCTGGTCGCTCAGTGGGATCAAAACGCCATCGATGCCGACGTGATATGGAAGAAATACATCGACGATCTCAGCCAATGGCGCGAAAAAGCCCTGGAGCGCGAGGAAAAAGGCGAACGATACGAAGGGCCGCCCACTGCGCCGCGGAACGACAACCGCAACAGCAACCACCGCGCCTCTGCATTGTATAACGCCATGATCGCCCCGCTGATACCCTACGCCATCCAGGGCGCGATCTGGTATCAGGGCGAATCCAACGCCGGACGCGCCTATCAGTACCGCACTTTGTTCCCCGCGCTGATTCAGGATTGGCGCCAGCAATGGGGGCTGAAAGATATGACGTTCCTTTTCGTTCAATTGGCCAGTTTCCAGGCCAGCCGCGATGGTAACGACACATGGCCGGAACTGCGCGAAGCGCAGACCATGACCCTTTCGCTGCCCAAAACCGGCATGGCCGTCACCACCGATATCGGCCATCCCACCGATATCCATCCGCGCAACAAGCAAGATGTCGGTTATCGCCTCGCTTTGGCGGCGCGAAAAGTTACGTATGGCGAAAAGAATCTCGTCTATTCCGGACCGATGTACAAATCGATGAAGGTGGAAGGCGATAAAATCCGCCTCAAGTTCGATTGTGTGGGCAGCGGGTTGATGGCCAAGGGTAACGAGCCTCTGCAAGGTTTTACCATCGCCGGCAGCGACCAGAAATTCGTCCCCGCCGGAGCCCGAATCGAAGGCGACAGCGTGGTGGTCTGGAGCGATGACGTGAAGAATCCCGTCGCTGTCCGGTACGCCTGGCAGGACAATCCAACCTGCAATCTCTTCAACAAGGAAAACCTTCCCGCCTCGCCTTTCCGAACCGACGAGTGGCCGGGACTGACGGTCAACAATAAGTAAGACTCATCGCGCAATCCAACAAAACCCTCTCTTTCCACCCTATAGGGAAGAGAGGGTTTTTTGTTAAAACAGAAGAAATGCCAACGTCTTGTTTCCCGATTGGCGCCAGTGAGATGCCTGTTTACTTCTCTTGAATCTCATAGCGGATAGCTTTTTCCATAA
>CAZFOX010000347.1:5599-5921 GCA_964520565.1 uncultured bacterium
AGGAACCTCCCAACCCTCTGGATGAGCATCCTTCTTCAGGACAACCGGTTCTGCACGGAGTTTCTTTCCCTCGAGATCGAACGCATCCACAGAAATCGAATCTGCTTTGGCTATACGCGCGATCTCGGAGCGTAGATCGCCTTCCGGGTATGAATGATCGGGTGAGGTTATACGCAGGCTATCAACGCCATCCACGGCAGTGAGAGAAATGCCGTTTTTCCACTCGTTCCAACGTAGCGCCACACACCCGGCGGTTTCGATACCATCCAGGCAGCGTTTGGTGTCGCGTCCATCGACGTATACCGATTCCGGCGAGCTCACC
>CAZFOX010000348.1:0-5918 GCA_964520565.1 uncultured bacterium
CGGTGATCTCACTGGCGATCAGCGCAAACTCTTCCAAGGTCATTTGGCTGCGGATGAAGAATTCGAGGAGGCTGCCGATTTCGGACGACTGTCCGCTCAGGTTACGCTGAATCTCGTTGGCCCGTTCCTCGCCCAGTTTTTCCTGAAGAAGAGTAGTTAGTTCCTGCTGGCTGTCTCCCGCCACGTTAATCAGCGAGGAGGATTCGCCGCCCTGGCTGGATTCGCGGCTATAGACAGTCACGTAATCGAGTATCCCCGCATCCAATCGTCCATCCTGATTATCGTCGGGATAGGATGTAGAGCCGTCGTTTTCGTTGGGATCCAAAATTCCGTTACGGTTGGCGTCCTCGCCGTACAGGATGCTCCAATCCGCGCCGTAAACCCAATGAAGTTCGTCCACAGTTTCGAAGGGAGCGTTTTTGCATTGGTATGCGGGCTGACGCAGCATGTAGGCTTCCGACTCGGCTCCATTGGCCGTAACATCGCTGTCTTCATCGCGCCAATCCACAATGGCGGCGGCCAGTTCCGCCGTCATGCCGGGAAGCATCTCCAGCATTTCCACCGTGGCGGTATTCAGATTCAACTTGGAGCATTCATCCACCAGGCCAAAAACCGGTTCGGAGGGAGAGGCGGATTCACTGTCTCGGCCCAGGAACCAGAAAACGGCGTTTCCGACCGGCGCCCATTCGTTTTGGTAGGTTGTGAGATCGGGCAACACGCCTTTTTCTTCGGCATTGGCGAGGACAGATTGAGCATAACGGACGGCCCCTTCGATGGCCTGTTCCGCCTCGAGACCGGCAAGGGTGTTGTCGGCTGAGCGGTATTCGAACGTCATGGAATGGCCGAAGAGGAGAGCCAGGCTGACGAATCCCACGGTAATCCACAAGATGACGATCAATACGATGGCGTGCTGGGAAGAAGGCGGCTGAAAATGAGAGGATAGAGCGGTTTCTTTCATCGTTGCCGTCCTCCCTGATTTCCTCCCCCTTGTGGCATCGTACCGCCACCCGGTGTCGCCCCGCCGCCGGGGGTTGTGCCACCACCGGGGGTTGTGCCACCACCGGGACTTACGCCGCCGCCGGGTGTGGATTCCATTTCGGTTCCGGCACTTTCTCCCGATGCTTCTGGGGTGCTTTCCTCGGCGGTTACAGCGATGGGGACGATGGTTTCGATCGGAATTGTGAGAACCGGTTGCCGGGTTTCCTGCGTTATTTGTTTCTGGCTAGGAGGCGCGTAGACGAGACGAATCCCGATTGCGGTTGGCAGCGCAGTTGCCTGGGTGGTGGAATCCCAGGAATCGAGCCAGGATTGCCCATCGTAATAAGAGAACTCCAGGGACTGTACGCCTTCGAGCAGAATGTTGCTAACGGGTATTTCCTCCAGGGTGGAGAGAAGATTGCGGGTAATGGATCGAACCAGATAGGCCTGGTTGATCCCGAATTCGTTCTTGGCGCTTTGCAGATAATATTGAACGCGTTGCACATCTCCCCAAGGGAGGGTTTCTCCGGAAACGCCGGTGGTGGTATATAGTTCGAGACGATCCTGCCTCTGGCCGATGCCTCCTCCCATTTCTCCCGCCGGGGAGCCGCAAAGAATCTCGCCCGGAGCGACCATATTGGCGAGATCGCGTTTCAGGACAGCCAGCGCGGAATACGCCGGATTCCGGAGGCGAACGGATTCCTCGGCGTTTTCCCGCAGGCGCATGGCGCCGTACAGCAGCGATTGAACGGCCAGAAGAATCACCGCGCCCATAGCGGCCGCGGTCAGGACTTCAACCAGCGTGAAGCCACCGGATTGAGGATATAGGTAATTCGTCCGGCTTCTCATGATTCTTCCGTTTCTTCGACCAGCGTGCACAATTCAACGAAATAAGGCCGATCCTGCACGTTGAAGCGTACGATAACGGAGACCATCTGCATGGAATCGCCGTCCCAGGTTTGGGTTTTCATTTCCCATTGATATTCAGGCCATTCCTCCCCGAAGGTTCCCTGGGTATCGCCAGTCTGCCATTGTTCGGTCAGCACCATTTCCTGAAGTTTCATTTCAGCCAGTTGTCCCGCTACCATTCTGCGTTCGGCAATCGTTTCCGCCCGGCTGGCCAGAGCGATGCCGTGAAGGGCGACCGGAATGACGATCGCCACAAACAGCATGGCGGCTAGCACCTCGGCGAAGGTGAAACCGGCCTGCGCGTTCCGGCTGGGGATCCGGTCAGCGGATTCCCGTAATGGAAGAGCGATAGCGGAGAAGGCGTTCATATTCTTCCTGAGTCAATACTTCGTATCGTTGCCCATATTCCGCCTGGGCGATGTAAAACGATTCTTCGTTTTCCCGGTACAGGCGGACGGCCTGCAAACTGCTTTCGTCCAGAGTTCCGTCCACTCCAAAAAGAATCCGGGAATCGGCCGGCGCCCCGTTCTGGTTGGGAATCAGTTCGAGTCGAATTTCCTCTTCATACGAGAAAATCCACTCCTGCCGGTTGGGCCATTCGTAACCGGCCTGGGGAAACAGGCCGTATTTTTGCAAATTCACATCGATTCGGATTTCCAGGGGGATCGCCAGAGAAACGGCTTCGTTCTGGGCAAAGCGAGTCAACGCCAAAAAACGCCGCGCTTCTTCTTGCAGCGAATGACCCCGAAAAAACCGGGAGAGGGACGGCGCCGACAGGGCGAACAAGGCCGACAGCATCCCCATCACCACGATCAATTCGATCAGGGTGAATCCGCCCGCATTCCCGCGGAGGGAATTATTTCTGGGCTGTAATCCAGTTGGTGATGTCATCGTCGTTCCCCGAACGTCCATCCGGCCCCAGCGAATAGAGATCGTATCCATTCGGATTGCGTTTGCCGGGATTTTCGTAGACGTATTCATTGCCCCAGGGATCGAGAGGGATTTCCTGTTTTAAATAGGGGCCTCGCCAGTTTTTGGCTTCGCTGGGTTGTTGGATGAGGTCTCGGAGGCCGTCGCTTCCCTTGGGATAGAAGCCGTTATCGACTTCGAAGGCATCGAGGACGATCTCGAAATTGGCAATCTGCGTTTGAGCGGCGGTGACCTTCGCCTGTTCCGAACGGCCCGAAAATTTGGGCACGACAATAGCGGCCAGGGTAGCCAGGATCACCAGCACCAGAAGCATTTCCACCAGGGTGAACGCGCTCTGCCCATTGGTTCGGGTCTGGATGTTGAGATTGGAATGAGACGGCATGATCGTACCTCCAAAAACTTTCATTTAATGTAATCTTGTATGGTGAAGATCGGGATCACCATTCCGATGAAAATCGTTCCGATGAGTCCCGCGATAAGAAACAACATGAGCGGTTCGGTCAAGGCGACCGCCGTTTTAAGTTGGCGGTCGAGGTCTTGTTCGGTGACATTCGCCAGGCGAACCAGTTCCTGATCCATACGCCCCGTTTCTTCCGAAACGTTGATCATCTCCAGCACCGATCCGGGAAAGAGGCGCTTGCAGTCGGCCAGGCTGGACGCCAGGCGATCACCCTGCTTGACCCGTTCGATCGATTCCGAAACCACATCGACCAGCACCTGATTGTCAATCGACTTGCGCGCCACATGGAGCGCCTGAATGAGCGGCACTCCCGCTCCCAGCAGCGTTCCGAGCATCCGGCAGAATCGCGCCATCGCGAAGCGGGCGGTCAGCGATCCCAAGACGGGCACGCGAAGAATCCATTCGTCCCACTTTCGTTTCCCTTGCTCGGAAGCCAGCCAATTTCTAGTCAGATAGATAGCAATGGCGATGCCAATCCCCGTGAATAAGCCATAGGAACGGATAAGGTGACTCACACCGACAATGACCTGCGTGATCCAGGGCAAAGCCGCGCCGAATCCCATGAAGATGGATTGAAAGCGGGGAATAAAAAAGACCAGCAGAAAGATCAGGACGCAGAGTGCCAGGATGAGAAGAACGGTTGGATAGATCAGGGCGGCGACAACTTTGGCGCGCAAATCTTTCTCGCGCGTCTGAAAATCGGCGATCTGCCCGAGGACGATATCGAGAAATCCGCCGGTTTCGCCCGCCTGAACCATCGCGACGTAAACCCGGGGAAAGGTTTCGGGGAACTGGGACATGGAATCGGCCAGCGAAACGCCGTCGATCACCCGGTCGTGCACTTCCTTCCACTTGTCGCGCGCCGCCTGACTGGACGCTTCCTTGTATAGAATGACCAGAGCGCGGCTGAGAGGGACGCCGGCCGCCAGCAGGTTGGATAGCATTCGGGTGAAGTTTTCCAGTTCGCGGAACGAAACTTTTTTGGATTTCCAGGGCCAGGAAAAACCGCTTTCCACCGAAGGAGCGGTGGTGGGAGCACTTTCCATCAGGCTAACCGGCGTCCAGCCGCGCGATTCCAACTGACCGAACGCGTCGTGGCGTCCCTGGGCTTCGAGGGAGCCGTCGATCAGATTGCCATCCGTTTGAAGGGCGCGATATCGATAGAGAGTCATGGCGGTTACCTGCGGTGAATCGTCGCTCTATTCGCTGAATTCGTTTTTGGTGACGCGAAGGATTTCGTTGATGGTAGTAACGCCCTGGCCGACGAGCCGCCAGCCGTCTTCGCTGAGAGTCCGCATCCCCTGCCGCCGGGCGGTGTCGCGGATTTCGCCCGACGAGGCTTCTTTCAGGATCAACTCGCGCATGCTGGCGTTCATGCCCATCATCTCGAAGATGCCGTGCCGTCCGAAGAATCCGGTTTGCCGGCAGGTGCGGCATCCGGTGGGGCGAAACAGGGGTTGTTCGCGAGGCCAGCCAAAGCGTTCCTTAACCGCCAGGGCCTCGGGCGAGGTGTCTTCTTGTTTGCATTCCGGGCAAAGCAGGCGAATGAGGCGCTGCGCCATGACGGTTTCGAGCGAGGACGCCACCAGATACGGTTCCACGCCCATATCGACCAATCGGGTCACTGCGCCCGGCGCGTCGTTGGGATGCAAGGTGGAAAAGACGAGGTGGCCGGTCAGCGAGGCCTGCACCGCGATTTTCGCGGTCTCTTCGTCGCGGATTTCGCCCACCAGAATGACATCCGGATCGTGGCGCAGGATCGAACGCAATCCCCGCGCGAACGTCAATCCCGATTTTTCGGAGACCTGGATCTGATTGATTCCTTTGAGCTGATACTCGATGGGGTCTTCGATGGTGATGATTTTCCGTTCCGAATCGTTAATGGCGTTCAGAGCGGCATAGAGAGTGGTCGTTTTGCCGCTGCCCGTTGGGCCGGTGACGAGCACGATGCCATGGGGCATCGAAAGCACGACTCGGAACAAGGCCAGGTCCCGCTCGTCCATATCCAGTTCGGTGAGCGTCAACAGAGCGGCGTCCTGGCGCAGCAGGCGCATGACCACCGCCTCGCCGTGCAGCATAGGGATGATGGATACGCGGACATCCACCTCGCTTTTATCGTTGCGGATTTTAATGCGCCCGTCCTGGGGGAGACGTTTCTCCGCAATGTTCAGATGGCTGAGAATCTTGATACGCGATACGATGGCCGGCTGGAACCGCTTGATCTGAGCGGGGACGGGAACATCCTGGAGCACGCCATCGATTCGGTAGCGGATGCGCAGTTCGTCTTCGAATGGTTCGAGGTGAATGTCGGTTGCCCGCAGCCCGATCGCGTCGCTCAAGACCTGGTTGACGAAGCGAATGATGGAGGCGTCCTCGGCGGCGTCATCCAGATCGGCGTCTTCGTTCGGGTTTTCGTCCACGACCTGGAGCGTCGATTCATCCAGCGAATCGATAGTGTCCGCGCCGACGCCCAGGCGTTTTTTCATCTCCCGCAAAATTGCCTCGCGGGGCGCCAGCACGGGCGTCAGTTTGAGGCCGGTAAGCGACTTGAGAATATCGATCCCCTGGGTGGAGAATAACCGGCTGGTGGCAACCTGAACGTGGCCGTTCACGCGGCTGAGGGGGAGGATTTCCTCTTTTA
>CAZFOX010000349.1:0-5910 GCA_964520565.1 uncultured bacterium
GTATTGATCGTTGGAATCCGGGTCAGGAAATGAAAGGCGTAATATGAAACAATCAAACCGACGTAGATATAGGCTAAATCGATAATCCGATTTAGCCAGCGATAATCGCCCTGTAGAAAGATCGGGAGACGTGAGCCGTAATGATGCGCCATCCAGGCCGAGATGGAGATCGTAAACAACTTGAAAAGAACGACCGCCCAGCTGTGGCTGACTTCGATGGCCTTTTCGGGACAGAACGCCATACAGTGCATGCAACTCTCGCATTTCCATTTCCAGAAGGGGCGAGGGTTTAGGATCCCAATAATGGCAATCGCCTGGACGGGGCACTGCGTGGCGCAGAGACGGCATCCCGTACAACGATGGTTGGCAAAAAAGAGTTTGGCGAGAAAGAAACGGCCAATCAAAAGATACAGCATCGAAATATAGAAAAGCAGAATTCCCCAGATGAATTCGCACAGGTTATTGCGAGTCAACCAGACGCTTTCTCCGGCAAACAACCGTTCTGCAAACCAGGCTGCGCGCGGTTCGGAGCGTGCGATGATGGCTTCGGCATTTTCTTTCTTGAATCCAGGATGTAGGGCGATCCAGTTGGACGGCATATCCAAACCCAGCAATCCCCGAACGCGATACCCCTTCCAGGCGAGTATCAGCGCGAGGAGAAAATTGGTGGAAGCGCTGACGCCTGGCGTGAACAGAGGGCCGAATTTGCATCCGGCGCGAGTGGCCAGGCAAAACGCGTGCGTGTGTTTCACACGGGGAAGCCGGGCGGCGTAACGCAAGGTCATCCACGGCGCGGTAAAACCGTGTGTGGGAGTCAGGATACCCACCAGCGAATTCGGGCTATCGGGGATCGTTTCGCGGGTAGGGAGATTGCCAATGGTTTCGATCCGGGCGTATGCGTTCCGGTCTTGCGCGAATTGGCGTATCCACGAAGCAACGCGCCAGGTGTTGCCGGTTCCGCTCATGCAATGAAGAAGGACGTGGTTGAAGGGCATGGCTGATTGTCTACGATTGATTCGAAAAAAACTGCCCTTTCTGTATCTGCAGATTGTCAAAACGGAAACAACCGAACGCTTTACCGGTCGTTCTCTCGAAGATCGACGACTTTTTCCTGGCCGACCAGACTTTGCGGCTCGACCAGTTTGATGATCGGCTTGATGCGCAGCCGGTCGAAGATATCCTCTTCGATCCGCTCCCGCAGGGCTTCGAGAGGGCCGAGCTGGTCGATAAAGATATCCGGTGTGATTTCCACCTCCACTTCGAGCCGATCCCGCGTACCTTCCCGTTGGACGATCAGGCGGTAATTCGAGGTCACATGTTCCATATTCGTCAGGACCATGCCGATTTCGCTGGGCAGAAAACCGACGCCTTCCACCACCAGCATATCGTCCGCGCGGCGGGTGACGTTTTCCATGCGTTGAAAGGTGCGCCCACAAGGGCATTCCTCGCTGGAAAGCGATGTGATATCCCCGGTGCGGAATCGAATCAGAGGAAACGCTTCGCGGGTTAGTGTGGTCAGAACCAGTTCGCCGCGCTGGCCGGGCGGAAGAACTTTGCCGGTGTCGGGATCGATGATCTCAGCAATAAAATGATCCTCGCAGATGTGCAATCCGAAATGATTTTCGCATTCGTATGCGACGCCCGGAATGCAGATTTCGCCAACGCCATAATTTCCATACACTTCGGCGAACAGGAACTCCTCCACCTGCCGCCGGGTGCGGAACGACCAACTCTCTCCCACGAAAACCACGGCGCGCAGAAAGAGCGTTTTGGGATCGATTTCCCGGTCGCGCATGTAGCGCACGATATGAATGGCGCGGGTGGGCGTGCAGATCAGCACGGTCGTGCGGTAATTGCGCATGATCTCGATCTGCTGGGGAATGGGCATGCTGTAGAGCGGCGTCACGCACGCTCCCAGTTGTTCCGCGCCGTAATGCGCAACGACCGCGCCGGGAAAGAGCGTGTAGTCCAAGTAGACCTGAACCATGTCGTTCTGGGTGATATCGGCGGCGGAAAATCCTCGCGCCTTGAGGTGCGTCCATACGTAGATATCGTTTTTGGTATGGCCGATCACCACGGTTTCGTTGGGGCCGGAGCGGCTGGGATGCAAACGCACCACTTCGCGCAGCGGCACGGCGAACATGTTGTAGGGTTGATTGTCGCGCAGGGTTTCGCGATCGATCAGGGGGAGTTTTTCGAGGTCGGAGAGCGATCGGATATCGGTGGGAAGAACGTTGGCTTTCTTGAAAGATTGTTGATAATAAGCCACGTTTCGAACCACCCGGTTGAGTATTGCCTGCAAGCGCTCGAGTTGGAGTTGCCGGATTTCGGGACGGCTCATTGTCTCGTGTTTGGAATCCATTATCGGCATGATACGAACCTCCACCCCTTATTCATCCGCAGCCGGTGTAATGCCATGCAGCATATCCAATCATAATCCTGGACGTTCATTCGTGTCATCCTTGTCGTTCGTTCCCATTCAGTTCTATTGTAATTCCAATCCAGTACAAAAGATTGTTTTTTTCGCGATTCGATGCTGCCCTCCCACAGGGGGGGGAACTGGGAGCGCGGGCGTCCCCGCCCGCACGCCGTTTCAATTCCACCCCTCATACCGTCTCTACTCCCAGATTTCCTCGTAAGCCTTGCCCAAATAGGCGCGTTCGATTTCGTGGTTGCGTTTCAAGTCGGAACAGTCGCCTTCCATCACGATCTGGCCGGTTTCGACGACATAACCCCGGTCGGCGATATCGAGCGCCATCCGGGCGTTTTGTTCGACCAAAAGAACGGTCAGGTTCTGCCGCCTCAGTTTTTCAATCGCCTGGAATATCTCTTCGACAATGCGAGGCGCAAGCCCCATCGACGGTTCGTCGAGAAGAATCAACCGGGGATCGGACATCAAAGCGCGCCCGATGGCGAGCATTTGTTGCTCGCCGCCGCTCAAGGTTCCCGCCAGCTGCCCGCTGCGCTGGCGCAGGATGGGAAACAGTTCGAGAATCGATTCCATGCGCGATTCGATTACCGGGCGGGCGGCGCGGCTGTACCGGGAGTAAGCGCCCAGCAGCAGATTGTCGGCGACACTCATGGAGGCAAACAACTGGCGGCCTTCCGGAACGAGCGCGATGCCCTCGCGGACGATCCGGGGCGGCGCGAGGCGGGCGATATCGCGCCCGAGAAATTCGATGGTTCCGGATCGCGCAGGGATCAGGCCGGCGATGGTGTTGATGAGCGTGCTCTTCCCCGCGCCGTTACCCCCGATGAGGGTAACGATCTCGTTTTCCCGGACGTGCATCGAGACCCCCTTCAGGATTTCGACTCGACCGATCCAACTGACCAGATTGGCGATCCGCAGCACGCGGTTATTTCTCCTTTCCGAGATATGCGGCGATGACGTCTTCGTTCCGCTGCACTTCGCGGGGCGTTCCCTCGGCGATCTTCGCGCCATAGTTCAACACGCAGATTTCGTCCGAGATATTCATCACCAGCGACATATCGTGTTCGATGACCAGCACCGTGATTCCCCCGTCGCGGATTTTCTGAATCAAGGCCGCCATCTCTTCCGTTTCGCGGATATCCAGCCCGGCGGCGGGTTCGTCCAATAACAGTAGTTTGGGATCGGTGGCCAACGCGCGGGCGATTTCGATCTTGCGATGAATCACGAAGGGGAATTCGCCGGGGAGCGCATCGAAACGCCCATCGATACCAACAAAATTCATCCATTCCCGGGCGTTCTCGCGCATGGCTTTTTCTTCGCGCCGGGCGGCGGGAGTTTTTAAGGCCGCGCCGATCAATCCAGTATGCGTACGGGTGTGGCGTCCGAGCGTGACGTTTTCGCCGATCGACATATTGTGGAATACGGCGGCGGTTTGAAAGGTGCGTGCGATTCCACGTCGGGCGGCCGTATACGGCTTGCATCCCGCCAGGGTTTCTCCTTCGAAATCGATATCGCCGCCGGAGAGTGGAATCATGCAACTGATGAGGTTGAACAGAGTGGTCTTTCCCGCCCCATTAGGCCCTATAATGGCCTTGATTTGTCCCGATTGCACCTGCAGATCGACGTTAGAAACCGCCGTCAAACCGCCAAACCGGCGGGTGACGTTCGATAATTCCAGGAGGCAGTTCGCCGAGGACGTAATCATTCCATCCCTCCCGGCTGAAAGCGGGCCTCGGAATCGCTCTCGTTTCTTGGCCACCGGCGGCGCAGACGTTCCCCAAGGGAATGCAGGGATCCGAATAGCCCCTCCGGGGTAAAAATCATGATGAGCATCAAAATAAGGCCGTACGCCAGCACGTCGAAATCTTTCAGAACGCGCAGGTATTGAGGCAAGGCCGTCAGAAGCGCGGTTCCCAGGATCGCTCCCCAGAGGTGATGCATTCCCCCCACCGCCACCATGACCACCAGGATCACCGAGAGTTTTAATTCGCAGGCGGTCGGGCTGACAAAGGTGATGTAATGCGCGTAAAGACTCCCGGCCAAGGAAGCTAGTCCGGCGCTGAGAGTAAAGACCTGAACTTTATAAGCGGCGGTATTGATTCCCATCGCGTTGGCGGCCAGTTCGCCGCCGTGGATCGAACGCAGGGCGCGTCCCACGCGCGAATGAATCACGTTCAGCGATAAAATCAAAACGATCGTGACGATCGACCAGACGAAATAATAATAAACCAGATCGCCCTTCAGGACAAAACCGAACAGAGAGAGGCGGGGAATGCTGGATATGCCGGATGGGCCGCCGGTCAATCCAATTTCCGCCGTGATGGCGATCGCCATGATTTCCCCGAAGGCCAGCGTGGCCATAGCCAGATAATGTCCGGACAGGCGCAAGGTCGGAAGGCCGATCAGATAGGCCAGAACGCAGGTTAAGAGCATGGCGGCGATCAAAGCCAGCCAGGGATTCCAATCCAGGCGGGTACACAAGATGGCGGAAGTATAAGCGCCCAATCCGAAAAATGCGCCATGCCCGAGAGAGATTTGCCCGGCATATCCCAAAAGCAGGCTCAGCCCGATGGTGATCAGGCTGTAAATCCCCATGATCACCAGAACGCTGATCCAGTAACTCCGCGCATCGAGTAAATGGGGCAGAATCAGAATCAGCAGAGAGAAAAAGGCAATCGAAATCCAGTTGGTTTTACTCATTGCGTTCACTCAGAAAGACTGCAACCGGGCTGCTTCGCGGTTGCCCAGAATTCCGCTGGGACGTACGAATAGGATGATCAGCAGGACAAAAAGCGCAATCGCGTCCTTATATCCGGAAGAGAGCAAGCCCGCTCCCATCGATTCTAAAATTCCGAGAATGAAACCGGCGAGCACCGCCCCAGTACTGTTGCCCAATCCGCCGAGAACCGCCGCGCTGAATCCCTTCAACGCCAGCATGAAACCCCGGTTGTAATCGACCAGGGCGATGGGAGTAATGATGATTCCCGCCATCGCGCCGATCGCGGCGCTGAGCATGAACGAGAATAACACCATGCGATGCACGTCGATTCCGGCCAGCATGGCGGCGGCGCGATTGGCCGAGCAGGCCCGCATGGCCTTGCCCGCGAGCGTGTAACGGAAAAACAGGGTCAGCAGCAGGACGGTGGTTCCCATGATGCCCAGAATCCACAGCGTCTGTGGTAAAATCGACGCGCCAAAGACTGGAATGGATGTTTCGCCGGAAAAATGCGGCAGCGAATAACTTTGTTTTCCCCAGATGAACATGGCGATCCCCTTTAGAACGATGGATCCACCGATCGTGATGATGACCAACGTCATGATTCCGGCGTTCTTTAAGGGATGAATGGCCAACCGCTCGAACAATCCCCCGATGACGGCGACAATCAGCGTCGTTAAAGCGAACGCGGCGATGGTGGGAAGCCCGAAGGTGACGGTCAAAGTCACCATGACAAGGCCGCCCAGCATGACAAATTCGCCCT
>CAZFOX010000350.1:0-5903 GCA_964520565.1 uncultured bacterium
CGATCCGGGAGAGCCATTCTTCATTCATATGTTCGAGGCGATAAAAGACTCCGTAATATTGACCATTGAAAAAGAGACGGACGTGTTGCGTTTCGGCGGTGGGAATTCCCAGACGTTGAAAGACCTTATAACTGAGAACGGTACGCATGTGAGAGGCGTCATGGTAATCGCTATTGAAATTGATACGCCGCCGGACGCCGTTCCAGAGATGCGATTTAGGAAAATCGATGCGCCAGTTTTTTTTGGCAAAATCGCGGGAAGCCCGGCCGCGCAGACGAATGCGGACGGTTTCGTAAAGAACGCCGTCCAGAAGGCATGAACCGTATGTCTGGCGCTCGAGATCGTAAGGAAAATTATAGAAGAGTTGCAGTTGGCGGGGTTCCAGGATCAGTTCGTCGCGCACAAGCGGGGAGGTATCCGAGGGGTCGGAGACACGCCAGCCACGGCCATAAGCGGGGGCTTCAGTAGGGAAAAACCGAACCGCTCCGCCGCTTCCCGCCGCTTCAATATAGTAACGAACCAACGTTCCCGCCTCGTGACCGGGAATGGAAGCGTTGAAGATTCCATCGCCCGCCGCAGAATCTTCGTGAAGTCCATCGTCAAACAGAGGGACGGCCTGGTATCCCGATCCGGCATCGTAACAGAGAAAGGCCGAGACAAGGCCATCGAGTTCGATTTCGGCTGCGATCCGAACGGCCTCCCCGGGCGCGGGGACAAGAGGTTCGTGCCGGACGGAGGCGATAAACGGGGGGACGCCCGATTGATAAACGCTGTTCGCATAACCGGGGGTTCCCGTCGCCGAATCGATCCGGCTGGGCTGCCAGTTGCGGTAATCGGCGATGGGCGAATCGGGATCGATGCGTTCGAGAGAACGTCCTGAACCGTCGGCGTCGGGATTCCAGGGCCATTCGTCGGAATATTCGACCTCCGTCTGCACGGCGCCGAGTGCGTCGGCGAGCGTCACTTTTTCGCCGGAATTGGAGAGATTCTTGGTGTAATTCCCAACCACGGGCGAGGAAATATCCCCGTAAGTCTGCCGAAAGCGATCCGGGTTGGGAACCACGACCACAAAGCCACGCGGCGGGATCGCTGTACCGGGGGGAAAAGTAAAGCGGATTCCCTCGCGGAACGTCCAACCGCCGAGATCGATGGTATCGTAGGACGTATTGAAGAGTTCGAGATATTCGTCGTCGGAGAGGTCGGAAGCGGGATTGTATTGAATTTCATTGATGACGACGCTGGGAAATACACCGGTACCGGACGAGATGCCGAGAAAGAAAAAAAACGCCAGGAAACACGTTCGGGATCGGTATCCAGTCATCGAAATTGCTCCTTCCCATTTCACCGTTGCTGAACCCCATCCTCGTTCCAAGACTGCAAGAGACAATCCTATTCTATGGTGGATCGTCTTCCAATCAACGGAACGTCTCAGGATGGATATTTGAAATGGCGATGCGCGATTCTAGTGGATCGTTTCATTTGTAATTGTTCCTTCGCCCACTGGGAGAGGGCTAGGGTGAGGGAGGATTTATCAATAACGTAACTATGAAAATCAATGGAAATAGTCCACTAGAAGTTCTCTTTTTTCAATGCGAGAAACGCCCGGGATACGCGCTTGGGAGAGGCGGATTTTCGCGCCGGATGAGGAAGCCCGAACAAAGCCCGGACAAAGGTTTTCCCTTCAATCGCCAAAGTATACCGGGCAGAGGGCGGCGCAAAGAGACGGCGCGGCGCGGCGGGCAGGCGGCGAATGGATTGAACCGGGATTACCTCGCGGGATTTCACCGAACGGAGCCGAGGAATCGGAAGGGGAGATTCCGGGACGGCTTTCGGCTCGATGGGCTGAATGCCGCCTTCAACCGGCGTGTAACTGTCGTCGCCGATCCAGACAGCGAAGGGCTGACCTTCTTCCAACGGCCCGGCGATGACGATGCTATGGCGAGGGTGGCCGTTCCAATCTTCGGCGGTGCGATACAACGCTAGATCGCGTTTGCGGGGAATGACGCCCTTCTCGACCGCCAGACGGATAGGGATATCGCTGACCGGATCGACCTCGTACTTTTCCAGCTTCAGCGGTTCGGAACCAAACACATAGGAAAGCCATTTGTTCTTGACGTGGATTTTCTTCTCTTTGGAGATTTCAGGTTCGAGATTAATTTCGCCGGCCATGATTCCATCTTATATTCGTTTTTCAATAATTCGATTGCGAAGGTTAATCTAATACCGATTTGTGGATTCGGGGAAGTGTTGAGAACTGAGGTTTCCTAGATGACGAAACGTCAAAAAGTCATCCACGAAAATTCGATCCACAAGACTTCGTGAATCGATTCAAGTGGCTGGTAAAAAAAATATAGTGTGAATGTCTATAGTGTGAGTTTCGTCTTCAAATCGCTTTTTGCCGGATCATCTTGTATGATTTCTTCAGTTTATTCGCATTGACACGAACGTGTCGAAATGTCGTTCCGAGCCCAATCCAACTTCTTGCCTAAACAAATGTTCACCTCCTGGCACAATTTTTGCACCTTATCCATAAGTCCAATATCGATAAGGAGGATTTAACTCATGCCCACCGCATCGTCATTCGCATTCGAGGAACGTATTATTGGAACCATGGAAAAATGCCTCGCCAAAATGGCCGACCATTTGGAAGAAAACTTCCACGCCACGGATAAAGATTCCCTCTCCTTCTTCCGCCTGTTCTGTTCCGCCTGCCGCACTCACATGAATTACCTGAAATTTGTCGTGGCCCGCATGGCGGAAGCGGATTTATCCAACTCCCCGAATGCAAAAAAACCGGCTTCTATGCCCGTATCGCCACCCCCAATCCATCGACAGGGTGAAAAATTAGCGCCCAATCCCAAATCGAACGGCTTCCTCTTGCCCGAATTCCGCCAGAACGGTCTTTTGGTTAATCCATAACCGCTGGAAATAATGGAAAACCAGAATGAGCAACGCCTTGACGTATTTTCATTATGAGCATATGCTCATAATGAAAGGAATGACTCCATCTTGTCCAGGATTTGTGGCATGGTTCGACCTCAAAACTCCCGGCACATTCAACACCTTCCCGAAATCGCCTATTTTATACCGCACGGGATACCTTTAAGTGAATTGGAAGAGGTAATTGTAACCCTGGATGAATTGGAATCGCTTCGGCTGGCCGATGTCGAAGGACTCTATCACGAAGAAGCGGCTCAAGTCATGAGCCTGTCGCGGGCCACATTTGGCCGTATTATCGAATCGGCGCGCCGCAAAGTGGCGCAAGCGCTGATTCGTGGAAAAGCATTGCGCATTGAAGGAGGAAATTACATCATGACCGGTCAACCGGTTTTCCATTGCAACGATTGCCACCACGAATGGCCCCGTCCCCTCGGGGTCGGACACGCCATTATCGGGCGGCCCAAAGAATGCCCCATCTGCAAAAGCCGGGATATTTACTGCCGGGAAGAAAAGAAATCGGATGAGGCGAAATATCAATCCCATTATGGAATTGGACGCAACCGAAAAGAAAAAGGATACCAGCGGAGGCGTGGCCAAAGCGGAGGAATCGAAAAGGATCGGGAATAAAACCCCAAAGGAGCGCGTGCATCCCCGCCTAGAAGCCGATAGAACCAGAGCCTAAAAGGAGCGCGTGCGTCCTCGCCCGTAAGCCGATAGAACCAGAACCCAAAAGGAGCGCATGTGTCCCCACCTAGAGGCCGATAGAACCAGAACCCAAAAGGAGCGCGTGCGTCCCCGCCTAGAGGCCGATAGAATCAGAACCCAAAAGGAGCGCGTGCGTCCCCGCCTAGAGGCCGATAGAATCAGAACCCAAAAGGAGCGCGGGCGTCCTCGCCCGCAAGCCAACGGTGCCAAAGCTAAAATTTTCCAATCGCCTACTTGAACGAATCGTAAAAGACCCCCCCCCAACGAAAAAAAGATAACAAAACAAGAAAGTAACCTGTAAAACCAATCCATTTTCATTCATCATGATCCATCCGATTACCCCGGATTTAAGGAAATCCATTGGCGGCAGACGAGCGGGGATCGTCTTCGCCGCCAATCCTGGGGGTGATCGTCCTCACAAAGTATCGCGAACGTCTCGATTTCATCCCGGAGGTGTCCCATGCGCATCCATTCTCTTGAGCCATTCCGAACGTGTCTACTGATTGTCCTTCCGCTCCTGGTTCTGCCTTTCTTCGTTCCTTCTCCATTCGCTTCCGAATCGGGGCGAATGGTCGTTCTCGTCAGCATCGACGGATTCGCTTCCTACTATCTCGACGATCCGATGGCGGATATCCCCACCATCCGCCGCCTGGCCGAAGAAGGAGTCCGAGCCAAGCGGATGAACGTCTGCTTTCCCAGCGTCACCTGGGTAAGCCATACCACCCTCATCGCCGGCGTGTATCCGCAGAAACACGGGATGGTCGGCAATTCGTTTCTCGACCGGGATACTCTGAAAGAAATGCGCTTCGTCGGCGACGCCGAGTTCACCAAGGACGAGGCGGTGAAATCGCCGACTCTGTACGACGCCGCGTACGCCGCCGGGCTGAAAACCGCTGCGGTCATCTGGCCTGCCGTCCGCGGTGCGAAAACCCTCCACTGGCTCACCCCCGACGTCAATAGCGAGGAACTAATCCTGCGCGATACCACACCCGAATTGAACCGAGACCTGGGCGCGCCGATAGGGAACCCGATCGCCACGATTTCCCAATGGCGCTGGGGAACCGAACCCGGCCCCTACCGCGACGGCAAGTACAGCGAATTGGCCGCCTGGCTGCTGACCGAAAAACAGCCCGATCTGCTCCTGCTTCATTTGATCTGCCCGGATGCGTTCAGTCACACGTACGGCCCTCAATCGCCCGTCGCCTACTGGTCGCTAAACTATATCGAAATCCGGATACAATACATCATCAACAAACTCGAAGACGCCGGGCTTCTCGATCGCGTCTCCCTCTTCATCGTCTCCGATCACGGCTTCGAATCCATCGAGCACCAACTCTATCCCAACGTTCTCTTGAAACAGAACGGCCTGGCGAACTTCGACGGCGAAACGCTGCAACCGGGCAGCGAGGCGTACGTTCTGTCGCACGGCGGTTCGGCCAGCGTCTACCTGCTGAATTCCAGCCGCAAAGAGGAGGTAAAATCGCGTGTCGTTTCTCTGTTTTCCAAACTGGATGGCGTTCAACAAATTCTGGAACCGGACGAATTTCAACGCCTCGGTCTGCCTTCGCCGAACGAGAATCCCCGCCAGGGCGATCTCATGCTGATCCCCAAGGACCATTACGCCTTTTCATCCAAGGTCGGCGGCAACGAAGTGGTGGTTCATGGAGGATATACGGGAACGCACGGTCATTTACCCTCCCATCCCCGCATGGGCGCTCTGTTTACCGCCTGGGGAAATGGGATCCGGAAAGGCGTTCGTCTCGATTCGATCGAATCGGTCGATGTCGCGCCGACTCTGGCGGAATTATTGGGAATTTCCATGCAGAATACCGATGGAAAGATTCGGCGGGAGATTCTGGAATAATATCACAAAAAAACAGTCCGGTTTTTCCCCCTGAAAAATAATAGAATTTTTTTGCAATGTTTTGCCATGTTTGATCGTATTAAATGATAGAGGATGCGAAGACGATTTTACCAAGTCCGCATACCTGTAAGTATTTCTCTATTTTGGAATCTACGAGTAGTCCGACCGTTTAATATTGTCGGATTAAAAAGCATACTATGGATCGACTGGCGAATCGGATCGTCATTAGATTGCTTCGCTTTGCTCGCAATGACATTGCGATACGTTCGTGGCTTTGCTCGCAATGATATTGTGATACGTTCGTGGCTTTGCTCGCAATGACATTGCGATACGTTCGTGGCTTTGCTCGCAATGACATTGCGATACGTTCGTGGCTTTGCTCGCAATGATATTG
>CAZFOX010000351.1:0-5895 GCA_964520565.1 uncultured bacterium
ATTATCTCCGTATAGTTCCAAACGCCTGTCTTCAATTCGAAAGAATGCAAACTGCCCCATCAACTCATTCGGTTTGACCTGGGAAAAAGACGCGGCATTCCGATAATCGGTTGTAACACCATTCCCGATCGGCGCTCCGGCATAACCAAGAAGCATTCTCCTCGAATCGTCGTAATGATGGTAAATCCGGTTCGAGAAGGTAGGATCGGAATACCACGAAAAATAATCAATCTGTTGGAAAGTCCTGAAGAGCGATTTATGCTTTGTCCACTCCGGGAAAACATCCGCAGTGAATTGGTTGGCTTTCTTCAACAGATGGCTGCGTTGATCTTCTTTCAGAGGACGATCTTGACTGAGACGAATCATAAACAGGTGCATATCGGTATCCTTCATCCGTTGCTGAATTGAATCGGCTAATTACCAAATTTGAGGGCATTGCGCAAGGAAAGCGAATTATTATCGACGAGTTATTCTTTAATTGTCAAGAGCAAAATAAAAAAATTCTACCTATCTATCTCATTATCTATCACTTACGATCAGATACCTCAATTCAGGTAATCGCCCGAATATCAACCCGAGAATCTTCGTTATGCCTAAGTCAATACCGATCTCTGGTCGAGACATAAAATCATTTCCTCTCAAAAATAAAAAACCACCCATAGTAACTATCCCCCATCGATACCCGCCTGGGCTCAAGGAAATACTCGCCGAGCCAGTCGCGCAGTGGTCGCATGAGCGGATCTTCGAAGATTTGGCGCAGAAATTTATCGTAGGCAATCGTGCAACCGATGGGAAGGGTCTTCCACAGTTCCACCGTCTTTTGAATGTCCTCTTCGGTGCAATAACCTCGTCCGGCAATCGTCATGAAATAAGGCATACGCGTTGTGCGTTCGCCTTGAATGGTGGGGGGAATTTTCTTGTCCAACCAGACATAGAATGAGGGATTGGTCAAATTCAATAGAAACGGCTCCCGGCAATAACGTTCGATATGCCGGGCAAGATTTCTCTCTTCCGCCAACGATAGACCGGGGTATGTCCAATCGTTCCTTGGCCATCCAGTCAACATTAACAATACCAAAATAATCGATCCTCCCCAACAGACAGTGGCCCGTTTGGAAATTTTCTCTTCAACCAGTTGCACCAACCACGAGCCAAACGCGCCTGCTAATAACGCGGCTGGAGGCATGCAGACCAACAAGTAATGTTTCCAAAGATGCGTGGGAATGACAACGTTGCCCAGAAAAACGGTAATCCACCAGATCCACAGAAAGGCAATCGAACGGCGTTGTGTTCCCCGAAAGAGAATCGGCGAAGCGAACGGAACAACCCACAAAAGAGGCGCGAGAATGAAGATCGCTTTGCATTCGCTCCAACGGAAACTAAGGGTGTGATGTTGAAACGCTCCTGCCATCAGGTGATGAGCGGTCCAGATATCGAACCACATGTCCGGCAATGCACCAACCGCCGCTATGTAAATGAGAAACGGCCCCATCACTACCAGGATACCGGCCGTCCACCACATCCCATCGATGAAAAAACGCCTCCAGGATTTTTCCTGCGTGAATAGCAACCAGGCGGCAATGGCAGGAGGGATCACAAAGATGGCAGTCTGTTTTGAAAACGCGTAAAAACCCAGTACGAGCCCGGAGAAGAAAATGCGGCGAGTATTGTTCTTTCGCAATCCCTCGATCAACAACCAATAAACCGCCATCTCGAACCAGGGCGCCCAGGACGAAGTATGCAGGTATTTCGCCCATACACAGGAAAATGGTTCGAGGGTAAGAACAATCAATGTGGCCAAAGCGGCAATATCGCCCAATAACTCTTTTCCCAGCCGCCAGGCTGCGTAGAGGCTTAGGATACTAAAAACCAGCATCACGGTACGCATGGGATATATCGGCGTATCGCCCACCAGAAAAAAAGCCGCTGCCACCACGGAAACCAGCGGCGTTTTATTCAGCTGCACGTCGCGGTACATCACGTAACCATCCGCGATCTCCCGTCCCTCCGCCCAATAAACCCCTTCATCCACATTCGTTCCGCACCCAATTGTCGAAAGGCGGATAAGAGCGGCGATGATTAATACGAAAAGTGTTGTTTTTTTCATAAAATAAATATGAAATTGTGATTAAACCCAAATCCACGTCCCGCCAGAATGGCAAAGTTCGGGTACTCGTGGCTTAGATGCTTATCGTTTCCTATCCAAAATCGTTTCAGGAATATCGTTGTTGAATTCCGGATTAAAGATATGACAGGCCACTTGCCGTTCGCCGATCGCCTGCAATACGGGCTCAACCCGATTGCAGGGCTCAAAACAAAATGGGCAGCGCGGATGAAACCGGCATCCTGGAGGGGGATCGATAGGATCAGGAACATCGCCTTCCAGCAGGATACGTTTTTTCTTTCCGCCGGGAACGGGAACCGGGGCGGCTTCCAATAGCGCCAGGGTGTAGGGGTGTTTGGGTTGAGTAAACAACGCTTCGGTCTTGGCGAGCTCGACGATTTTCCCCAAATACATAATCGCCACCCGGTCGCTGATGTGCCGTACCACCGAGAGGTCGTGAGCGATAAACAGATAACTCAAACCCAGTTGTTCCTTTAAATCCATCAACAGATTGACGATCTGTGCCTGGATCGATACATCCAGAGCGGAAACCGCCTCATCGGCGACGATCAGTTCCGGCTCCACCGACAGGGCACGGGCAATGCCGATACGCTGGCGTTGGCCACCGGAAAATTCATGGGGATACCGGTTGAGATGTTCTTCGCACAATCCCACCTTGTTTAATAAATCCATGCACCGGGATTGGAGTTCCTCGCGTGTTTTTGCAAGCCGGAAAACCTGAATCGGTTCCCGCAGTGTGCTTCCTACCTTCAGCCGGGGATTCAGCGATGAATACGGATCCTGAAAGATAATCTGCATCTGTTTGCGGTAGGGGCGCATTTGCCGCAAAGAGATTTCCAGGAGATTGGGCGAGTCCTTGAAATATACCTCGCCGGCAGTTCCTTCGATCAGGCGAAGAATAACGCGTCCCACGGTAGTTTTTCCGCAGCCGCTCTCTCCCGCCAGCCCCAGCGTTTCGCCCCGGTGGATCGTGAAATCCACTCCATCCACCGCCCGAACGTGATTGACCACTCGACCCATGATCCCCTTGCGGATGGGAAAGTATTTCACCAGATTCTTAACGATCAATAACGGTTGGTGGTTGTTTATCGGCATCTTGTTTCACGGTACGTTGGGCTATACTTTACAGTTCGATCATAAATACAGAATCGGCAAACGAAAAGGGAACGAGACGTTCCCATCCATCCCAGGAGACGGTTTTTTTATTCATGAAAGTGCAACGCCCCATCGGAACCTACGATATTTCACCCGAAGAAGCCGCCGTATGGAACCAGCTGGAAACGCAGATTCGTTCCATGTTCCACGTATACAATTACGGCGAAATCCGTACCCCGATTTTTGAATATACCGAATTATTTCAACGGGGCGTCGGCGAAGCCAGCGATATCGTCGCCAAAGAAATGTATACCTTTATGGATCGCGGCGAGCGCAGCCTGACCTTACGGCCGGAAGGCACAGCCGGAGTGGTTCGCGCTTACATCGAAAACGGCCTCGAGAAGAAAAATCCCGGCGTTGTTAAATTATTCTACATCGCTCCGATGTTTCGCTACGAACGGAAACAGCGGGGGCGCTTTCGCCAGCACGTGCAATATGGTTGCGAGGTGTTCGGTTCGGAAGGGCCGGAGATCGACATCGAATTGCTGGCGATGCTGAACCAATTCTATCAGAGTCTGGGATTGACTCAACTGGATTTGAAAATCAACAGCGTCGGTTGTTCCGTCTGCCGTCCCCGGCATCGGGATGAATTTGTGGCCTGGGCGCGTCCGTACCTCAAAGATTTCTGCGAGGATTGCCTGCGCCGATTCGAAGCCAACCCCCTGCGTATGTTCGACTGCAAGGTCCAACGCTGCCAGGAAATTCTCCATCATGCACCGAAATTGCTCAACCATCTCTGCGAAACCTGCCAGCCTCATTTCGAACAATTAAAGGAGGGTCTCGATTGCCATCGGATTGCCTATGAGGTCGAATCCCGGCTGGTACGGGGTTTGGATTACTATACAAGAACCGCATTCGAAATGAGTTACGCGCCTCTTGGATCGCAAGGAGTTCTAATGGGAGGCGGGCGCTACGACAGCCTGGTGGAGTATTTGGGCGGCGCTTCCACACCGGGAATTGGATTCGGCGCGGGGATGGAACGGCTGATTATGATCCTCGAAGAAACCGGAAACCGCCCGGACATAACGGCAGGGATGGATTTGTTTGTCGTGGCAATGGGGGAACGCGCCCTGCGTGCGGCGAGAGAGGTTTTATGGCAGGCGCGGGCTCTGGGATTGCGTTGCGACCGCGACTTCACAGGAAAGTCGCTGAAAAAACAGTTCCAGGCCGCGGATAAACTCGGAGCGCGTTTCGTCCTCATCATCGGTGATAATGAAATCGACCGGAAAATACTGGTTATCAAACGCCTCGCCGACGGCTCCCAGGAAGAAATCCCCTGGACTGACGACCTGAAAGAACTATTCACGCATGTAAGAATAAAACAATAACCTGACGATAACTGCAATTAACGATAGATCACCTCCTTCCCATTAACAGGGATACATGGAAATAGGCATAAAAGAAAAGGCGAATCATATCAGAGGGGGGACTCCATGATTCGCCCTATTCCAATGATGGAGAAGGACTACTGCTATTTATTGATGAACTACATTTTGGTCTATGTTCTGGATGGCATACTCCTGAAAAAAAGTCCGTTGACGAATCTCATACACCATTTCAATATAACCCTGCTTGGCGGCGGAAGACGCAGGGCTCTCCAATACCCGATGCATTTCTTTGGTGGCCAGTTCATCAAAGAGACGCAACGATAAGAGCATGTCGACTGGTTCGTTAAGACGGTATCGATGAATCATTTTCGTCAACAGGTTCTCTTCCGCCGGATTCAATTCCAGTAATTCCATTTCCTCCCGAAAGCGCCTGACCTTCTTAAACCACTGATACTGGTAACTAAGATAGATGGCAAAACCTATGAAAAGGGCAATCCCAACCAGACATTGCAGGAGGACTTGTGAACTGACGGATGATGTGCGAAAAAATTCGATTTCCATCTTAATATTCCTCCTTTCTGGTTCATTTCCTGCCTTCTCCTTTGAGGCATTCATTCTCTTTTCAATTTCTATTATATCTTCTAAGTCTTAAAAAAGCAAGAATAATTTATGATATAAATAAAATAATCGTTACAATAATGTAACGATTATTTGCAATTAAATCGATTATAGAAAAGTGCATTAATACCCAAAACGCATGATATCCCCATTCGAATTCAGGCCATTGGATGGTTCATATGGCGCCAAATCTCCTCCCCCAGCGGCTTCAAAATCGCCATCCGGTCCATAACTCATCAGCGCCCAAAGGTTATTGGGATTTTGCTGATCCTTAAAATGACGTCCCAGCGCTGTTGGCGTTCGATATGTATCTGCCATTTTCGGTTCCCAATAAGGGTAAGTATTCAGCGGTTCGACGGAAGTGTCTTTTAATTCGACACGATTAAATTTATCTTCTGGGACTGAACTCATATAAGAAACAGGCGTGGTGAGCTGACATAATCGCCTATACCGCCCCATTTGCGTTCCTTGGCAAATCCCTGTGTAACAACCCAATGTATATGAGCGTGGTGGATTGTTATAATCCATCCGGTAACTTTCAATGGCTGTACCCAAATTCCGTAAATCGGCCTGCACACCTGCTACCTTGGCTCGTACCTGTGCGTTGAGAAAGTTTGGAACCGCAATCGCCGCTAAAATACCGATAATGGCCACCACAATAAGCAATTC
>CAZFOX010000352.1:0-5893 GCA_964520565.1 uncultured bacterium
TCGTGCGAACAAACTTCTCACTTGAATTCTTTTCGACAAATCACACAGATTTCATTCGAAATGGGTGAGATTGTTGAGAATCTGCTCCTGCTGGCGAGAACGGAAGATTGTCAAACCGTTCCCGACGCACATCCAGCGAATCTTGTGGAGGTAATTTCCGAAATGGTGGACGCTATTATGCCAGAAACCGTAAATAGGAATATAGACTTGGAATGGAATCCCCCGGACGAGACTATCGTGATAGATGGCCATGAGGGATGGCTTCAACGTATGTTTTTCAATCTTCTTAGCAATGCCGTACGTTTCAATCGAGATCAAGGCCGTATCGAAATTACTTTACATAAGATGCAGGATTGGCTGGAGATATCGGTACGTGACACAGGGATTGGAATTCCTGATGAAATTCAGGAGAAAATCTTCGAACGTTTTTACCGTGCGGAAAAAGCAAGAGATCGAATCAGCGGTGGAGTTGGATTAGGCCTCAGCCTGTCTCGCTCGATCGCCCGCATACACGGAGGAGATATCACGGTAAATAGCGTCTTGGGTGAAGGATCGGTATTTATTGTGCATTTGCCTTGCAAAGTACCTCTCTTGCAGCCCCATTCCACATGATTAGCGCATTAATAACCGACTTAAATCCTGGCGTATTTCCATAGATAAAGGAGGAAAATCGGACGATTCAACGATTTGATAATTCGTGAGAACGTTCTCACGATCGATCCGCATGGTCGTCTCCATGAATCGATCCGCACGAAGGAAAGAAATCCGTATTTCTTCATCGATAGCATGTCGACGTAAAACATCCAGAAAATCATTCAGTAGAACGCGCTCTCCATCCAGAGCGATCAGAACATCGTGGATGGTCAAGCCGGCTGAAGCGGCGGGCGATTGCCAGTCCAACCATTGAATTTGCGGATAACCACCGGGAGCGCCGATCAAATGCAATCCGGTGAAAGGTATGGGAGGCTCATCCTTTTGTTCCTGCAAGACCAGTCCGGCATACGAAAGAAAATGGGAAAAAGGAATATCGCCCGGCGATTCGATATAATCCTTGAAGAACAACGACCAGGACTTTTGCGTGATTTCTTCCAGCGTCCGGCGAATATCATCCACGGTGTATCCTCGGCCAGGCGCATAATAATCGATCCTTTCGGCTTGCCGGTAGAAACGATCATACAATAAAGAAAAAAAATCCTCCCATCGTACTCGATTCTTTGTGCGATGACGCATTTCTAAATCCATACATATAGCCAAAAGTTCGCCGGAGATGTAAAAACTGGTCCAGGTGTTGTTCCAATCCGATTCGCGGCTTGTATCGACCGGCCAAAGCCAAATATCGAAACTGGCTTCTTCGGGGCTGCGTTCGAAGATACCGGGTGAATTACGAAACGCGGTACATTGATCGGATATCTGCCGATAAAAGGCATCTTTCGACCATACTCCCGAACGCACTAGAATCAGGTCGGCCATATAGCTGGTGGCGCCTTCGGCAAACCATAACAGGTTTGAATATACTTCCCGGGAATAATCGAATGGCCCCAAGCCCTGAGGACGAAGACGCTTACCGTTCCAGGCATGGATCAATTCGTGAGCGGTTACCCAGATCGTCAAATCCATCGCCGCACCGCTATCGCCAAGGTCATGCTTGCGTGTGAGCTGGCAACAATTGAAATGTTCCATTCCGGCGCTGTTTTTCGCATCGGGTAGAAAATGATAAAAAAAGGTATACCGCGGTGTATCCAGGGGCCCCAACATCCGAACCGCTGTTTGCTGAAGTTTTTGGACTTTACCTACAAGCGATCGGATTGCTTTCCTTTCTCCATTATTGACAATGCAAACGCGGTATTCTGTCGAACCGATAACAAACCGTTCAACGAAAAATTTTCCGCACTGCACCAGTTCGTCGATCATCAGTTCATAATGGGGAAACGCAAACCGCGCCTGCCCCAAATCGCCAGCGCTGGAAAGGATCATCCAGCCCGGAGGAGGGACGATCTCCAATTCCACAGGATGATCCTGATAGCCGGCCACATACATATACAGGCTGGCGCCATCGAGGAATGCCTGGCTATCGTCCAAATACGAGAGTTCTCCAGATAGGTTGTTACCGTAGACCTGGTAACGGACGGCAAGCTGAGATGCGCCTTTTGTTTGTATCCTCCAGGTTTGTTTATCGATTTTACGAAACGGCAAGGGTTCGGATGACGACTCCGCATAAAATCCCCGCACGTTTCGGGCAAAATTGAGAATCAGATACCGGCCCGGCGACCAGGCGGGCATTTGGAGATCGATAGTTTCTCGAGCGATACCCGCAATTTGGATCTCGACTTGAAAATAATGATCGCTAGGATGGGGCATAGAGACGCGATAGGCGATCTCCATATTGTCCGCAGACACAAAACAAGGGCCGGACAGTAGAAGAACTGAAAGAAACACCCAATTCCACATTTCTGTCCGGCCGTTATTTCCCATCAAAACATCCTTACCTGGTCCAGAAATCGATAACCATTACATCTTTTAAAAATGGTCCTAATACCGATCCAAATTCTTTATGCGCCGGATGAGGCAGATAGGCGTCACGATCTTTGGCGCTTTTAAAGGTCAGAATGAAGCAGTGGGTGAATCCTTTGGTTAAATTTTCCGGGCTGACGTTGGTTCCACATTCAAAACTAACGATGAACGGAATTTTATTGGGCAGATCGGCAAAAGCATCCACAATCGATTGGATTTGTTCGGGCGTAGCATCATCTTTGAAAGAAAAACAGACGACATGCCGCAACAAACCATTCTGTTCCTTGCTGAAATCGACGTTGGCAGCGAAAGCGATCACGCCAATCATTCCAACAATCAGCCCAATTGGTAATCCGACTTTCATGAATTTCATGGAATCGATACTCCCTTGTTTTTTAATGGATGAACAGACTCCTTACGATGGACTTAAATTATCAGGTTTGCACTTCACCGGCAAGAGAACAGCCAGGGAAGAATCACTCCTCGCCTTTATGGATGGCATCGGATTGTTCATAATTCCAACAACTGAATCGCGAGTAAGAGGACTTGCATGACCGGCGTATGGAAAGAAGTCAAACTTTTGAAATATATCCCCGGGCGGTGGTTTCTGCTTGCTCTTCCCTTGGGAGTATTCTTCCTCCCCTTTTTTCAAACCACGTTCCAGGAAGATTTTCTCATCCTGGCTATATTTACCTATTTTATTCTGCGTAGCCTCAACGAACACAGGATTCCGATTAATCCAGATACTCAGGTTCTATTTCTCGCTCCCTTACTTGGCGTTCTATACGCCGTGGGCTGGTTTGGACTGTTACGCGGCTACCTGGATACTGTAGGGGGGTGGTTAATCTTGTACCCGCTACCCTTGGCGGTTTTATGGGGAATTTCACCAAAACAATCCGGTTCCCATTCTCTTTCTTACCGTCTTTGGGCCGCATCATGGACGCTTCTTTCCACGGCTATATTCCTGGCCATCGTTGTTTTTAATTGGATGGCACCACCTGAATTTATAGCTAATTCTCCTCTTCGCGATTCTCTCTTAATCCCTTCATTATTGGTTTTTCCCCTGCTTGGATGTGTGGGTTTAGCCGTCAGCTGCATCCCCCCCATCCAACGAGGAAGAGATCATATATCCCTGGTAGTTCTCGCCGGTATCGCCGCAATCGGAGTGGGAATCTACGATATAAAAACCTGGACGATATGGTATCAGGCCGGCGTATCCGAACGTTCGTGGACGCCGTTTCAGTATGACGATCCAGTTGACATTCACCGAGCCGAACAAAAACCCTACGAAGCGGCGAATCTCTACAATCAGGTCCGCGAACGCATTCTCCTCAAAGGAGATATTCCCCGTTATCTCAACTGGCCGTTTTTTCTGCAATACCGCATGGCCGTTCAATTCATGCGCAAAAAAGAACCCTGGAACTGTGCCTCGGTTTTACCTCATGGAGATGTAAATGAAATCAGGCATATGCAATACGTGAAGGACTTATGGCATCAGGAATTACTCTGGTCCATGCCTAATGGAGAGCCCGATTATCCAAAAAACGGAAGAATTTGGATCGATGCCGAATTGGGAAACGATCGAATATACTATTTATTAGATACATGGGGAAGAGTTTACTCCATGCGAAACGATCGAATGTGGTTGGAATGGGATTCTCCCCAATTATTCAATGATGCGATCGATCTGGAAATCCTGAATGGTGTTTTCATCGTGTTACGATCGACAGGAGATATCCTGACATCCAAACCTCTGGAACTATTCAGTACGAAAATAGATTTTCCTCACGACCAGGGAAAAACCATCGATATAGAACTCTTCCCTTATGATTCTGCGGCAGCGGTTGCCAATCAATACGGGGAGATATGTCTTCTGGGTTCAGTTCCCAAAACATTTCCATCCGATAAAATTCTACGTTTCGATCGGCCGGTCATTGCCGATATGGAATTGGAACCCTACAGTAATGGATATTACCTGATGGATATTCACGGAGCGGTTCACGCCAATCATGCAGGTGGATCGCCTTCTATTCCCAACACGTCCCCGCCTGTACCCAAAGAGTTATTACCATACTGGACTGATATTGACATGGCGATCGATCTGGAACTCGATCCTCAAGGGCGCGGTCTCTATGTCTACAACCGCCTGGGCGAATTATTCACCATTGCCCTCCATCCTTATCGAGAAACATACCGGCCGGGAAAATCCTATCCCCACCGAGGTGTCGCCTTGATTGCCGATTCAAATGGGAACTTGTTCTCCCTCGAATCCAACGGGAAAATCGTCAAAATTCCCTAGAAACTTTCGTTCCTTTTTATCAATCCTGTGCTATAACATAGATCGAGATTCAATTGGAAAGGATAAGATTCATGGCGAAGTATCCAGAATTTCAGAAAGCACCATTTATCGTGGATGAAACGGCGGGTACAAAATACTACTGCCTATGCGGCCGATCCGACAATCAACCCTATTGCGATGGATCGCATAAAGGAACCGGAATTACTCCGATGAAGGTTGAAATCGAAAAAGACCGTCGCTGTGCGTATTGCGGCTGCCGCCAATCCAAGGAACTCCCCTTTTGCGATGGAACGCACGCAACCCTGTAAGGAGGTTTCTTCTATTCTGATCGTTCCGTCCCTTTTACAGAAAGTGTTCATTTTTCAATTGCAAGATTAGATAGCAATCAGAAAATAATATTATTTTCTTTTATTCTTGTAACTATGTTTTTTAGGGAGTTTAGGCGTGTTCTCTTTTGTGGCATCGATTAAACCGGGAATTTCATCCTGAAGAAAATGCAGAAAATCATCCCGCAGATCGTCCCGCCGTAAAGCAAACTCGACCATGGTCTTCAGGTAATCGAGACGGTTGCCGATATCGTGACGTTTTCCTTCGAACTCGTGGGCATAGATGCGTTGATCCAAAGCCATCAGCCGCAAAGCATCGGTCAGTTGAATTTCACCATTCTTTCCGGGAGTCGTCTTTTCCAAATATTCAAAAATGTCGGCCGTTAAAATATAACGTCCCCCAACGGCCATTGTGGATGGCGCAGATTTCACCGTCGGTTTTTCGATCAGATCGTGAACGATATAGGTTCGATCGTCAATGGGTTGCCCCTTGATGATTCCATAATGAACGACTTTATCGCGTGGCACCCGCTCCACGCCGATTACCGGACTGCGCCAGATTCGGTAAAAGTCCAATAATTGTTTGGTACAAGGAACCTTGGAGCCGATGATCGTATCGCCTAAAAGAACAACAAACGGCTCCCCGGCGACGTGTTGCCTGGCGTAATAAATCGCATCCCCCAATCCCCTTGCGCCTTTCTGACGGATATAGTGAATGTTGACCAGTTTGGATATCTCCGTGATCCGTTCAAAAGCC
>CAZFOX010000353.1:0-5868 GCA_964520565.1 uncultured bacterium
CATCATGTTGAACTGTAAATTCAACAAGCGCCGTTTTTCCCGAAGCAGATTGAGGCGTAATTCCCGCGCCTGATTGAGAAGAGGAACCATCGCCCGGTAAACCAGGCGGAATTCGCGGTAATCACTTCCTTGCCCATTTTCAACCTCTTCCGCCGATTTGATATCGCCCACTTGCCGCAATTTTTGGATTTCAATGAACGTATGGTGATGAATGGGATAATCCACCACACTGCTTTTCCGCCGTTCAATTTCTTCCTCCAATTCGATCAGAGGATGAATGGCGGCTTCTGTTTTTTCTGCAATGGTACTCAATTGATCGAGCAAATCATACGATTCCATCCCAACAATCAGTTTTTTTTCTTCTAAATCTTTGATCAGTTCCTCGGTATCCGAAAGCCGATTGTTGATATCATCGATTACCGAACCCGATCCACGGATAGAGCGTTGCCGGGAACGTCTGGCAACCGGGGCTTCCGATTCTTTCTTGACTACAAAAATGCGTTTGCCATCAACATGAGTTTCCTTCAGTTGATCGACGTCCACGCCTAATTGACTCGCCTTTAACTGTTTATAAAGAATATCAATATTTTGTTTATTCTGAATAATCAAATCCGGATCGGAATCGTCATGCCGTATCCTGTCATTCATGGGGTTTATACCTTCCTTCGATGCAAGGTCACCATCCGGCAATATTTCGGCCCCTCACTCTTGCTCGGCTCTTTGCGCATTTTGCGTTGCGCTTCCAGATCGGCGATTTGATCGGAGACATCCACCGTCGAAGATACTTTGAGGATATTGTGTGTGATTTCACCGATCACGGCATCCGTTTTCGATTCCCCCTTCTCGTACACTTTATTCTGTGTGCTCATGTTCTTTAATTCATCTTCCCGTTGCTGGAGCAATTGGATCATGTTTTCCAACTGCTGAAGATTTTCATTGGTATTCATATTCGAATCCGATGAACCCGAGGCAGATTCCACCGCCTGTCCTGAAGAAAGCGCTTTGATCTTTTCTTTGATAGAATCTACTTCAATGTGCAATTCGTCAACCTTTTGCTCGAGAAGGTATTTATGCAGGCTCAATAAGCGTTTTTTTATTTTCTGTAAATCGAGACGCCGAAAATGGATTCCTTTAATGTCGGGTTCCATAGCCCGGCAACAAAACAGATAATGCTTTTTCTTCGAACGTAATTCATTGGCTATTCGTTTCGCGCCTTGTAAATCCGCCGATTGCTGCATTGCCACCATCTGGCCAACTTTGGTTTCGTAATCCGCGATGATCGGATGTTGCGAGCGGATTTTCTCGATTCGCTCACTCATCTCTTCGATTTCTCTAAGGATCTTATTCGCTTCTTTTTCCGTGCGATCCAATAGCGGGTATTGGCGGACAATTTCCACCTGATTGATTTTGGGATCTTTTCGATATCGGTCGAGGGTCATACGCGCCATCATAACCAGTACCATTAGCTCTTGACGAATAAATGCTGCTTCGCCTTTTAAAGCTCTTTCGACCGCAGCTCGTAACTCATTAAGGGATTCTCCCCCAAAAACGGGATCTTGAAGCAAGTGATCAGCTTGCTCCTGAGTCAAGACAATAAGTTCGCCATCATAAATAACTTTAACCAAAGCATCCGGTCGAATTCCATGTCTCTCGGCACTTAAATCCACCACACCATCGAGAAAAGATTGAAGCTTTTCAGGAGATAAGTCTTTCCCATCACTCCCGGCAAGATCCTGAAGCGAAATCTTACCAATACAACTATCACCGGTATCAGACATTTTGAAACACCCGTAGCGGCAAGAATGCAATGAATTTTCGAAAAGTATTGTAATTGATTTTTGATAAAGCAGAAACCAGAATCGAGACAATTATGGGGGTTTTTTATTAGTTCAAATTCATATCCCTGTTATAATTAAACTTATTGAATTCTACTAAAACTGGTTATCATTCTGGAAGGTTGGCGTTTGGAGTCGATAGCATGAAACTTTCCTTTACCTATCGTTCAAGATTGCCTTATCCCGTGGAGACTGTTTTTCAATGGCATGAACGTCCCGGAGCGTTCGATCGCTTGAATCCACCCTGGTTTAGGGTTTCCGTCATTGACCGTACGGGAGGAATTCGGGATGGCGATCGTGTTTCCTTGCGGGTCTGGATACCTCCTGCCTGGCGGCGATGGGTAATCGAACACCGCGATTATCAAGAAAATAAACAGTTTCGAGACATACAACTCTCCGGCCCATTTTCATTCTGGGAACACACGCATCGATTTCACTCCGATGGCCCCGACGCCTGTATTCTGGAAGATTCGATCGAATACACTCCCCCCTTGGGGTATATCGGGAATCTGTTGGGGGGATGGCATATTCGACTGCAATTGCTAAGAGTATTTCAATATCGTCACAATGTCACCCAAGCGGACATTGCCGCCCATCAGCGATTTATTCACAAAAAACCGTTACGATTGTTGATTTCCGGTTCTTCCGGTTTGATCGGATCGGCCTTATACGCATTTTTGTCGAACGGAGAGCATTCGGTTTATCGTTTTGTCAGGAAGATATCGTCCTTAGACGAACGAAGCGTTTTACTCCCACAATCGAGTGTTGATACTCCTATAGAAAAAATGGAAGGCTTCGATGCAATCGTACATCTGGCCGGTGAAAACATCGCCGGACGTTGGACAGAAAGTAAAAAACAACGGATACGAAACAGCCGCATTGAGGGAACCCGTTTGCTATGTGAAAATCTCGCTCGGCTGAAAAATCCCCCTTCCACATTAATCAGCGCTTCCGCGATTGGGTATTACGGAAACCGCGGCGATGAAGTTCTCAACGAACAAAGCGGGAAAGGTAACGATTTTCTGGCCGACACATGCCAGGAATGGGAGGAAGCAACAGAACCGGCCCGGCGTGCTGGCATCCGCGTTGTCAACATCCGCATCGGGATCGTTTTAACGACTGCAGGCGGCGCGCTAGCACAAATGAGGATTCCCTTTCGCATAGGTTTGGGGGGAGTAATCGGGAGTGGCAATCAATATATGAGTTGGATTTCTCTGGACGATGTTCTCTATGCGATACACCACGCTTTGATGAACGACACGCTTGCAGGACCTGTAAATCTCGTCGCTCCCCATCCGGTTACTAACCGAGAGTTTACCCGAACGCTTGGAAGCGTTTTACATCGCCCCACTCTCTTTCCCCTGCCAGCATGGATATTGAAAGGCATTTTGGGGGAAATGGGGGAATCGTTACTCTTATCCAGCACGCGCGTCATTCCGCAATGCTTATTGGATAGCGGATATTTGTTCCGGTATGCAAGATTGGAAACAGCGCTGCGCCATGCATTGGGCTACGCTCCTAATAAAGGCTCCAATCCCAAACACTCGGAATTACTCCCCCTCTTGTAACGGGCAAAGGTCCTGACGGTGCCGATGATAGCAGTCGATATCCAACGGGGCCGCCGTCGGAAGCCAGAGTCTGCTCCACGGCTCCTTCCACGAAGGTGCTTAAGAGACGGCCATCCAGGCGGAACAGGGAAGAAATATCGGATACATCGAGCCCGCCAGGCGTTTGCACATCGACTTGGGCATCTTCCAAAGAAGCTGCGTCTCTGGGATCAATATTCCACGTCGCCAGGGTAATCCCATTGAGATTGGCGTTGCCCGAAGAATAATTCCAGAATTTCGTGTTGTATATATTGCCATAGAAATCGGGATCGTCTGTATCTAGGCGAATCTGATCGTTCGGGCTGATATCGACGCTCAGAATCATGCAATCTTCGATTAAAACAAATGCGCCCATTCCTCCTCCCGCATTATGCCGCCAGAGCCGATTGGAATCGCGGATTTGGTGTTTGATCAGCGTGCAATTTTTCATGTAAACATTCTGGGGATCGGCGCCTTCGGTCTCGAACAGGTTGATATTCCAGGCCGACGCCGTATTGTTGCCAAGCATTACGCCGGCCAGCTGGGGATTTTCATCGGCGTCAATCCCCAGCCCATCGACATAGGGAATGTCGCCCATACCTTCCGGTTGAACCAGAGCAACCCAATCTTCCGTAAAGTATCCTTCGGCCTGCGCGTCTTCAATTCGATTCCAGGGGACGAACGTCTGGTGAAAAATGCAATTGACAAAATACCCATCCGCCATATCGTCAAAGAAAATGCCATCATAGACATTGTAAATCCAGACGTCTTTCATGAACGTGCGGCCTCCGCCTTCCGTATGCACGACACCGACGTTGTTATTGGCATGATCGCCGATGGAAATATTTTCAAATACGGCGATGACTCCGTCTACGTTGAAATAACGGCGTCCTGTATACAATTGGTAGCCGAATTCCCTGGCAGCTCGATCGTAATCCAGATTGCCATCCGCCAACTGGGGGATTTCCGGGTAATCATGCAACAATCCAAAGCTGATGGCGGTTTCACCAGGGTATTTTCCCAGACCGCGGATTAATATGCCTTCTGCGCCCGAATCGGCGACTATGGAAGAAACGTTTATGGCGTTGATATCGGAATTCAAGGCTGCCGGATCGGACTTAGCCACCGAATCGTTCACGAATCGATAAAGTCCCGGAGTCAGTTCGTACACTTCCAGGTTGTATGTTTGCTGGACACTTTTTCTGAATGTAGCCTCGTCTCCATAATCCGTTCCCACCACATTCACCGATACCGGTTCGGGTGCGGATGTTAAATCGTCCGGCGCATAAATCGCCGGGGAAAGAGTGGTTGCGGCGAAGGCATATGAAACGAGAAAGAAGAATAGGATGGTCCCATAAAACAAATGGGTAACAAGGTTTATAAACATGGGTTGATCCCCCTTTCCAAATCTGTTCTATCGTATGAAATGATTTTTTTTAAGTACAGTGAGATATCGGGAATTAACCCTATAACTTTTTGGGTTATACCATATGTGAACACGATTAAAATCAAAAATGATCAAACATTAAGGAACTGGTGAGTGCGAAGTTCTACTGACATAAATTTGTAAATCTTGATAATTCAGATAGTTACACAAACGTTGAACCATATCACATGAAACATCTCAAGTATTTGTTTTTACTATACTTAAATGTCAAATGCTTGAGAACTTCGCACTCTTGAGTAAAGACAATTGGCTATAAAAACCTTCTTTCATTCCACTTTTCTATGGCGCATAACGGATTAAAATCAATCTATCGCCGCTCGCGCTGTGCGGTTATAACTTAAATAATACCAGCATACTATGTATCAAAGACGAGAAAACAAAGGATTACCATGAGCGAAACAGCAAACAAAAATACCCATGCATTTCAGGCGGAAGTCAAGCAAGTCCTGGATATCGTCATCCACTCGCTTTACACCCATCGGGAAATTTTTATCCGCGAATTGATCTCCAATGCCGCCGATGCACTAGAAAAAGTGCGGCACGAGAAACTTCTCAATCCATCAATCTCCGATCCCGATCTTCCCTTGGAAATTTCAATCGATGTCCGGGAAGATGCAAAAACAATAACGATACGCGATACCGGTATTGGCATGACGGAAGAAGAGATCAAGGCGAATCTCGGAACGATCGCTCATTCCGGTACGCGCGAATTTCTCAAGCACTTAAAGGATATTTCCTCCTCGCCGGGAGATGTTCAATTGATCGGCCAGTTCGGCGTCGGTTTCTATTCGGCGTTTATGGTGGCCAATGAAGTGACCGTAGAAAGTAAATCCTTTAAGCCCGGCGAAGTGGGCGTACTTTGGAAATCAGATGGTGGCGGTGAATATACCCTGGAAACCAAAGAAGGTTTGCCTCGCGGGACGAAGATCACCCTTTACTTACGCGAAGACGCTCAGGAATATGCCAACGCAGAGAGTCTAAAAGAAACGGTTAAGAAATA
>CAZFOX010000354.1:0-5860 GCA_964520565.1 uncultured bacterium
CCGGAACCAACCGGGAATCGGATCATAATTAGATCGCTGATTATTACTCGTCACTTTTTTACGAGTCGGTCTACTAGCTTAAGCCAATAATCTTGTGTAACTTCTCGCGATTCCGGCGGCTCATGGTCAATTGTTTACCGTTTTTTAATACAACGATATAGTCGCCGTTCACATCCGGCTGCATTTCCTGAATTTGATCGAAATTCACAATCGTGGAACGGTGAATACGCAGGTATTTAGAGGGATTCAACTTGGCTTCGAGGTTATTCATCGTTTCCCGCAACAAATGAGTCTCGTTGCCGATATGGATCACGGCGTAATTTCCAGCCGCTTCAATCCATTCGATATCTTCCACCCGCAAAAAATAAATCCGCGAGGTGGCTTTAATCATGATCCGTTCGAGGTAAGGGGAGCGATCCTGCAATTTCTTTAACAAATCATCCAAGCGCTCATCGAACTCATTTTTGGAATGGCGCCGGATCATCTGCGATGCCCGTTCGACAGCCGAAACGAATCGCTGTGCGTTGAAAGGCTTCAAGAGGTAGTCGATGGCCTGATTCTCGAACGCCTGGATCGCGTATTGATCGTAAGCCGTCACAAAGATAACCATCGGCATCTGCTGCACACCGATGGTCTGGATGACGCCGAAACCATCCAATTCGGGCATCTGAATATCTAGAAACACCAGGTCGGGTTGATGCCGAACGATCGATTGCACCGCCTCCAGGCCGTTCGAACACTCCTCCACAATTTCGATATTCGGCATTTCTTTTAAAAAACGCGCAATTTTAGTACGAGCCAGAATCTCGTCGTCTACGATCAGTGCGCGGATTTTATCCGGATTCATCATTGCCCGGCTCATCATTCCCCTTTCCATTCCGAAAAGGGAATGGATATCTTTACGATGGTTTCGTGGTTCTGTGAACGCTCGAAAGTAATCGTAAACGAAGAACCGTAGAGTTTTTCGAGACGCTCGCGGGTGTTGCTCAGACCAATCCCCTCCGCGCCGTTATCCGAATTGAAACCCGCTCCGGTATCGGTCACGATCATTTCCAAGGTGGATTCGATACGGCGGGCCTCAATCGATACCTTCCCCGGCGTGGATTGCTTGGATATCCCATGCCGGATCGAATTTTCCACTATCGGCTGCAGGATCATGGTGGGAACGCGGGCGTCCAAGACGGCGGGATCGATTTGAACCTCCGTAATCAACCGGTCTTGAAAACGGATCCGCTCGATATCCAGGTAATGCTGGAGAAAATCGATCTCTTCCCGCAAGGTGGCTTCCTGCATGTGGATCGTATTGAGCGAATAGCGAAGCATATCGCTCAGATTGGTGATCATATCGTCCGCCGCATCCACATTTTCGCGCAGGAGAGAGGAAATGGAGTTCAGGGTATTGAAAAGAAAATGGGGCTGCAACTGCATTTTCAACGCGCTCAACTGCGCCTGCGCCAGTTGCGTTTCCAGCTGCGATGAGGCAACTTCGCGCTCCCTCAGTTTCTTGTTGTACTGAAGGGAATAGATAAACGCCATAATCGACCAGTAAATCAGAAAAAACACAAAACTTTTGGGAGACATCGCCGTAAAGAAAAGCCGTTCCCAAAACGGTTCGAAACGGTCGGGGGGAAAATTCAGAAGGTATTCAATGGTTTCGTCCAACGCCAGTTTACACGCCACAATCGCGATCGAGAACGAAAGGTTGATCTGAACGTCCCGCACCAACGACTGGGCCCGAATGGGGAACTTTCTGGAAATCCAAAGCATCATGGGGATTAATAACGCCCATAGATACCACTGCGACATTGAAATGAACACAATATGAACGAGAGAAATGGATGCAAGGTACTTCCGCGAAGGCTCATCGTGCATGCTGATGAACAACCAGAATTGCGCCGTCGAAAAGCATCCGAACAGAGTGAAGATGCCAAGGATAATCAATCCATAACGGATCGTAGTGCGGGAGAAAACGGATTGCATACTATCCATGCCTCTAACAACCATAAAATGCCCGAAACGCCATCATTCTTCAATAAAATCGGCCGCAAGTCCATAGCGATCCAGTAACGAACCATTCATCTGGTAGAGATTGACCACCGCAATCGCATAATTACTGTGCGACTGCACTTCGTCGATGCGGCTGGATAGAAAATCGCGCTGCGCCTGAGCGACCAGTAACGACGTCGATTTTCCTACCCGGAATTTTTCCGTTTCCGAGCGGAGTTTCTCTTCCTGCGACAGCCGGGTGGCATGGGTTGCGTCGATCTGCTGAATAGCACGATTGACCTCGATGAACGCCGTCCGCACGTCTTCCTGGATCAGCCGCTCCATATTCACAAGCGCCAGTTCGTATTGTTCCTGGTTGAGTTCGGCATACCGCTGGCGCGCCTTCGCGGCGCGGTTGAATAATGGGTACGAAAACGAAAAACCCGCCTGGGCATCGTAATAATCCCCATCCAGATTGCCGTACGTATCGGCGAAAGTTCGAGCGTATCCCGTTCCGCCCAGATTGACGAACAAATCCAATTTGGGTAAAAGTCCGTTCCGGGTTTTCACCAGTTCCAGATCGCCGCGCTGCACGGCCAGTTCCGCCTGCCGGTAATCGGGGCGTTTTTCAAGCGCGTCCCGAACGAATCCTTCCACATCTTCCAAGGGCCCCGGGGGAGGAGTGGGAACGTCCAACAATTGAAGATCGAGATTCCAGAAATCGCCGCCGGGTGGATTCAACAAACGCAACAGCCGTAAACGATACGTCTCTTCCGAACTGCGGGCGTTGATCAACTCGCCCCGGCGCAACGCCAATTCCGCCTGGGCGGCGGCCAGTTCGGACGCGGAAAGTTTACCGATATCGATCCGTTCTTCGGTTTCCATAAGTTGTTTTTGCGCCAAATCCAGCGAATCGATAAAGATCTGTACTTTTAATCGAGAAACATAATAATTCCAATAGGCCTTCTCGACGGCGGCGGTAAACGATTCGGCGTACGCCCGCAATTCATACTCCGACGAGAGCGTATTGAGACGCGCCTGCCGCAACGATGCCAGATTGACGTTTGTCCCTGCCCCCTGAAGCAGCGATTGCGTGACGTTCAGCCCCAGCCGCGTCGAGTTATCGGTCATCAGGCGGGAATCCAACACGTTACTATTGTTCCCCTGCGTGATCCCGATCGACGTACCGGTCGGTAAAAAGGTATCGATCGAAAGCTCGCCCGACAGCCTCTCACTCTTCGACTTATTTTGCATGCCGGGAGATACGTTTTTATCATAAAAGAAGGAAGCGGACAATTTGGGATCGAATTGCGCCCGTTCCTGATCTTCCGACGTCTGAGACATCGCGGGCCGAAGGCGTTGAACCAGCAACTCGGGATTGTTTTCCAAACCCAACAGGATCGACTCCTGTAGGGTTAACGGCAGCGAAGTTGCGTTCAAGATGGTCTCTTCCGAAATCGAAGACCGCCGCTCGGAATTCGCAGGTTTTTCTATCCCTCCATCGTGAAACATTTTCGAACGGGAACTCATCGTTTTCTCTTTTGCCTGCGCGGGAATTCCGCCGTACACTCCCCCATAAAGGCAGGAAGCAAAGATGACTAAAACGATGAAACCGGGAGATTTCAGATAATGCTTATTCATGGCGCAATGCCTCGATGGGATTGAGTTTGGCGGCGCGTCGCGCCGGATAAAAACCGAAAAAAATACCAATGGAGGCGGATATGGAAATCGAAAGAACGACGGCCTGCATTTCAATCTGTGGCGTAAAGGGAGAGAACTTGGCCACAAGAAGCGACAGGCCGCCGCCTAACAGAACGCCTAACAATCCACCGATGGCGCTCATCAGAATCGCCTCCAGTAAAAACTGTCGCAGAATATCCCGATCCTTAGCCCCGATGGATTTGCGGATACCGATCTCCCGGATGCGCTCGGTGACCGTCACCAGCATAATATTCATGATGCCGATCCCACCCACGAGCAACGAGATTCCGGCGATTCCACTGAGCAGAAGCGAAAAGGTTCCGGTCACGTTCGACATCGTCTTCAGCATTTCCGCCTGATTCTGGATACTGAAATCGCTGGGATCGCCGTCGGCAATCCGATGCAAACGCCGCAAGTGTTTTTCGAGGCTTGCGGAGACTTGATCGATCCGATCCTTGTCGTTTACCTCCACATCGATCTCTGTGAGATAATCCAGGCCGGAAATCCGCTTCATGGCGGTGGTGTAAGGGATGATGACCTGATCGTCCGGATTGAACCAACCCTGATCGCCTTTGGATTGCAGTGTGCCGATCACTCGAAAGTTGATCCCCTTCACCTTGATGGTTTGCCCCAGGGGATCGTTCTTTCCGAACAGGTTTTCCACCGTTTTCGATCCTAGCACAGCCACGCGCGCGCAATTTTCCGCCTCGCCCTCCGTAAAAATACGCCCCGTATCGATCTTGAAATTGCGAATCGCAAAATAGGTGATCGCGCCTCCGACAATAGTTGTGTTGCTGTTTTTGTTATAATGTTTCACCTGGGCGCGGCTGTTAACCCCGGGCGAAATGGCGCGGATGTTTTCCACGTTCTTCACGATCGATTCCGCATCTTTAACCTTCAACGTCTGCATACTACCTGACATGATCCCCCGTCCCCGGCTCTGTCCAGGCCGGACGATCAATAGATTGGTTCCCATCGAACCAATATCGCTCATGACCCTTTTCTGCGCCCCGGTTCCCAGCGCCATCATAGAGATCACCGCGGCCACTCCGATGATGATCCCCAGAATGGCCAAAAACGAACGCAATTTGTTGGCGATTAAGCTTCGTATGGATAGTTTGATAATCGTCCAGATCAACATGATGACCGCTCAATTCATTGTGTGGATTTCCACAATCTTTCCGTCCCGCATCCGGATTTGTTTCCGGCAGTAATTCGCGATATCCATTTCATGGGTGACGATCAGAATCGTCCGCCCTTGCCGGTTGAGATCGAGCAGGAAATTCATGATCTCCTGAGTGGTTGCGCTATCCAAATTGCCCGTCGGTTCGTCAGCCAGAAGGATCGTCGGATTGGTCACGATCGCCCGCGCTATCGCTACCCGCTGCCGCTGCCCGCCGGAGAGTTGATTGGGTTCGTGATAAATCCGGTCTCCCAGTCCCACAATCCGCAACGCTTCTTCCGCTGCTTTCCGGGCTTCCCGCCTTCCCGCATAAAGCAAGGGTAATTCGACGTTTTCCAACGCCGATGTACGAGGCAACAGATTGAACGATTGAAAGATAAATCCAATGTGCCGGTTGCGGATCTCCGCCAGCCGGTTGCTGCTTAACCGGGCGACATCTTCGTCGCGCAGGCAATAACGCCCCGTATCGGGACGATCCAGACAACCCAGAATATTCATCAAGGTGGATTTACCGCTGCCGGACGATCCGGTAATGGCGATCAGATCGCCTTCTTCCACGGAAAACGATACGTTATCCAGGGCATGAATCGTCTCGTTTCCGACTTGATAGGATTTCGTGATGGATTCGACGCGTATCATGAAAGCACCCTCCTTTTACGGCCCGGGAGGCGGGGGAGGGCCGCCGCCGTTCCACTGGCTGACCGGAGCGACTTCGTGAAGTACGATTCGATCCTCGGGAGCGACCCCCTCGACGATCTCCACCTTCGTAAAATCGTTGATGCCAACCTCCACGGCTCGCTCCTCCGGCTGTCCGTCCGCTTTCACCACCGTAACCCAATACTTCCGGTCTTTGAGAATCACGGCGTCCGATGGCAGCATCAACACGTTTTCTTTTTCGGCGGCAATGATTTCGACATTGGCCGTCATCTCCGGTTTCAATAAATCCTTATTCACACTGGTTACTTCGATTTTCACTTCAAAAGTCACCAC
>CAZFOX010000355.1:0-5854 GCA_964520565.1 uncultured bacterium
CACTCTACCGATTCGCCCGGCCGCATTCCTATAACGTCGTAAATGCTGTCGAAACCAAGCGACTCTAGATAAGTTTTGTTGAGTGCGACGATCTGTCGGTATTCGTTCAGGATCGCCATCAGACCACTGACCGTTTTCAGCAGTTCATTCATGATGGGATGTTGATTGGTTAGTTCGATCTGTTGTTGCAAATCCTGGCCGGTTACGCGTTGAGGGGTAGCAAAATAGGTTTCGTTTTGTTGATTCATGAGATGATTGATTAATTCCGTGTTTCTTTATGATTCGATGACTCGATGGTCGATTCGAGCGGGATCGTTCGTTCCCAATCCCAGTTGATTGGCTTCGGCAATATAATTGGCAGGACGCCCCGCTTCAGCGACCGGTAAAAGACCCTTTTCCTGGCGTACTTTTTCAATTCGGGCAGTTCCGATGGTATCCAGCGCCACACGATCTGTGGCGATATAGAGAGAATCGTAATTCATGAGGCATCCGGGACTGTAATCCGGGCCTTTATCGTAGCATCCCTGAAATGCATCGAGAATCGTAAGACGGTATTTCTTTTGGACGACTGGCGTTGTATTAACCTCGGCGATAAACGGATTACAGTTATTGGTGTGGAATTTACCCGAACGATTCGTGATTCCATGCGAAATATTTTTTAAAGAAAGAGTTGTTCCAGAAAAACAATGGTCTTTCATGATCGGAAGATTGATGAAAGCGGTGATTTGTCGAGTGAGTATTTTGGAAAGATTGGCCTCAACCGAACCAAAAACCAACGCCTCATCGTCCCAACCGATGGAGGGGTGATCGGTTCGGCATACGCGAACACCGGTATCGCCCATGTTTTCCGGCATTCCAAACGACTTAATACATCGCTCCCGGTCTTCCCAAATAATAATGTTATTTTCTTTGACGCCGATTACTACGAGGCGTTTGATAATAGCCTGGATAAGCTCCGTCTTTGTGCACAAACGGGGGCCGCCGAGTCCATTCACCTTCAAACCCACAACGTCGTCTTTTTGGATGAACCGCGCCCATTGATTACGGATCGATTTCTCGCCGGTGAATTCCTGCATGGCACGGTCCAGCATCTCCTCAACGCCCGCCGGATTGGGACGATTATTTTCCCCAGTAATACCGGGACGATGGACTTCCACGACCAGGCTTTTTTCATCTCCAGCGCGAGATGAGAGAGCAAGAGCACCTGCCGCGAGGGGAATCGTATGTATGAAATGCCGGCGATTGATAGATGAAGAGATCATAAGATGTTCCTTTTTATTTTTCTCATAGAATAGGGGGATGTATTTCTTTTTTACTCAATTCCTTCGATTTTCAAAACATTAATGGAATCGGTTCGCTCCGTTCAGGCATAATTTTATCCAGCTGAACAAATAACCGCACACGACTCTAGAAAGAATCTTGTGCGGTTAATTTCATTACGAGATGGGAAGTAAGCGATTTAAGTACTTAAATCAGATCGCCCGGACGTTAACTGCTTTCGGGCCTTTTTCCCCGCGTTCGGTATCGAACTCAACGGATTGATTTTCATACAGATTCTTAAATCCGTCGCCCGAAATACCAGAATGATGAACGAAATACTCTTTGCCATCGCTCGCTTCGATAAAACCATACCCTTTTTGTTCGTTAAACCATTTGACTTTTCCAGTTGCCATGTTTGGCCTCCTGTTTGTGTTATGTGGCTACGCCTTCTCGCGCGACAGGACTCCAAACAGCAATGGGATTAAGAACCACAGACTTTTGGGATGATCCGGTTTTGCAGAAAAATTTGTAGACTAACTAATTATAAACGATTTTTTAAAAAAGAAAATAGGAATGTACATTTTTTTTCTTCGAAGAGTGAATCCCCGGCTTTCGGCAGACCAGCAGCGAAACGAAACGTTCCCTTGAATTGACAGACCAAAGATACGATAGTGAAAGAACGTCTATCGACTTGGAACAATAATGGAGAGAACGGAAATGAAAAGAGTGTGGATATATTTAGCCTGGATATGTATTCTTTGGACGCCGTGTGCGGCGAACTTATCGGCGGCAGAGGAAAAAGCTACGGTTTATGTGATATTCTGGTTCGATACGGAAGATTTTATCCTGCCACAAGCGGATGACGCCGCCATGCGCCTCGCGGAGATGTTCGCACAACGTAACCGTCAGGCGACATTTAAAATCGTCGGCGAAAAGGCCCGAGTGCTCGAAGAACGCGGGCGCGACGATGTAATAGCCTCGCTATCGAAAAACGATATCGCCTACCATTCCACGTTCCATAGCATTCATCCCACGCCGTCGGAATATACTCGCGACCTGAGTTGGGCGGAGGGTGTTTCTGAATTTGCCCGCCGCGAAGGCATGGGATTAGAAATCCTGAAACGCGTTTTTGGCGTCAATGCCTCCTGTTATGGACAGCCGGGCGGTTCCTGGACACCGCAAAGTTATGCCGCTTTGCGTGAATTTCAGATTCCCGTCTATTTGGACGTTACGTCGCACGTCAACCTCGACAATCGTCCATTCTGGTATGGAGGAATGCTGAATGTACTGGAGTTGGGCGACTGTGTCATGCGCACTGGCTGGACAGATGACGATGTAAAAACGGCTTGCGAAAAATTCAGCCGGATTAGCCGAAGATTGGCGGAGGAAGGCGGAGGTTTGATCAGCATTTTTTATCATCCCTGCGAATTTATCCACGAGGAATTTTGGGATGGAGTCAATTTTTCACACGGCAATAATCCGCCGAGAGATCAATGGAAACTCCCTCCGATGAAATCTGCCGAGGAACAGGAACGGGCATTTCAGGCTTTCGAAACCTATCTCGATTACATCATCGATGTCCCCGGCGTCCGGATTGTAACCGCGCGAGAAATCGCCTCGCTGTATCCCGATCGGGTATATACCCGGCCGTTATCTCACGATGATCTTCGAACCATCGCAAAAACGTTTCAATCCCGGCTTTCGTTTGTTGATTTGGGAGAGCGGATCGTCTCTACAGCGGAAGGTTTGACCGCTTTATCGTCTTTTGTCTCCCAAATCGATCTCAAGAATGTTCCCGAATCAGTCGAAGCCGTTTTTGCCTATGGCCCGGCTTCCGCTCCGGAGCAGGTTATTTCGAAGGGCGAGTTTTCATGGGACGCGATCCGGGATGCCGCAAAAGATTTGACCGGTTTTATTCGTAAAAACGAACAGTTGCCTTCTGTTGTATGGATTAACGGCCAACCCGTTCGTCTGGAAGATTTTGCGGTAACCCTGGCGGACGTTGTCTCGTCTGGACGATACTCGGGAACTGTTCTCTTACGACAAAGCGAGTTGGAAGCGAAGAAATATGTGGCGAATGATAACGATCCGGGACTTTGGGGATGGGTCATTTTCCCACAAGGTTTTCACGCCCCCCGCATGATGGAACTTGCCAAACTCCAGGCTTGGACCATCAAACCCGCTATGTTACGGAAATAGTATGGGTATTGGGAGAATCTCAATGAATCACCGGCAATAAAAGGAGAGATTCATGTCGAACTCGAAAGTTGTTTCTTCTTACCCTTCCAACAGATTGATTTCTCTCGATGCCTTTCGCGGCTTGACCATGATGTCGATGGTTTTGGTCAATAATCCAGGGAATGGAGAATATGTCTATTCTCCCCTGGAACATGCGGAATGGAATGGTTTCACTTTCACCGATTTGATCTTTCCCTCCTTTCTCTTTATCGTGGGAACCTCGATGGCCTTCTCGTTTGCACGCCGCCTCCAACAAGGAGATCGCCATCAACTCTTCATCCAACTGGTGCGGCGTTCGATTATTATTTTCGCGTTGGGATTCATGCTGAACGCGCTTTCTCTCTTTTACGATTCCCATATCCGTATTCTTGGAGTTCTGCAACGCATTGCGATCTGCTATTTCTTTACGGGACTTATGGCGATGTATTTCAAATCCGCCGCGCTTTGGATCGCCGGAATTTTACTTCTTGTGGTTTATTCCCTGGGGATACTCTACGTTCCCGTCCCCGGATACGGAGCCGGCGTGTTGGAACCGGAAGGCAGCCTCTGCTGGTGGTTGGATTCATTGATTCTATCCGGACATACCTATGGAGGCTCGCCAGCTTCGGGTTTTGATCCCGAAGGAATTTGGAGTACGCTGACCGCTATCGTTACCACGCTGGCTGGTTATGGCGCAGGACTGTTGCTTCGTTCGGAACGCGAGGAAAGTGGTAAACTTATTGTTCTCTTCACCCGAGCCAACCTCTGCTTGCTGCTGAGTTATCTCACCACCGCGTTTATGCCGATTAACAAACAACTATGGACGGTTCCTTACGTATTCCTCTGTGCCGGGCTGGACTTGCATATTTTAGGAATGTTCTATTACTTAATCGACATTCGAGGGTATCGCCGGGGAATCACGCCGATCTTGGTATACGGCAGTAATGCCATCTTCATTTATGTCGGTTCCTGGGTTTTAAGATCGATTCTCGATCCTATCCAAATCGGATCGGGTGAAGCCGCTCTCAATGTCTGGGATTTTTGTTACGAGAAATTTTACGCGGTGTGGCTCAGTCCAATCAATGCGTCACTCGCGTTATCGCTGTCGTACGTTCTGCTCTGGTTGGGAATCACATCTATTTTGTATCGGAAGAAAATTTTCTTAAAAGTATGAGTATAGCGATTTGGATGAGAGGGAGAGCACTACCCACCCAAATCGTCATATTGGTCAAGTACGTTCCCCCAAAAACGGTCGCCAAGAATCATTGCGCAAAATCCAAAAATAATAGTAAAGATCAGTATCGCGACACCGCACACGGTATAGAGTACCGGTTCGTAGTCCAAAATATCGACGTTTTCAAGCACGCCATACTTTCTAAACCGATAGGTTCTAAAGATACATAAGATTGCGTAGATCGATGCGATGCAACCCGCAATCAATCCCACTACCGCTCCACAGACAAAGCGTACTATATAGGTCAACCGATCCGGTTTGTGCTTTGGGATTGGTTTATAGGGCAGCAAATCACAGTCTTTTAACATAACGTGTATCGAGCTTGAATGGTGGGCTCGAATTGATACGAGCCCATCGATGTTTTCTATTCATAAAACATCCACTCCGCCGCACTCGAAAGAGGTGGAAACGCCCCTGTGCCGTCATCGGTGTATACCGTCATAACGCCGTAAATAGTATGGGTATCGTGAAAGGAATTCGCGTGATTGATTGTATTGGCGCTATTGGAAGCCCAATTGAATAAGTACGTGCAATTCTTCATGGAAGCGGCAGCACCACTCATAACAAAAATCGCACCTCCTTTGCCCTGGCCGGCATCCCCTTGGATTCCAATAACCATTTCTTCGTAACCTCCCGCTCCACCCTTCGCTTCATTACCCCAAAAGGTGCAATCCACTAACGCGAGTTCAGCATTAGTGCGAACGAAGATTGCTCCTCCCAATCCCGCGCCTCCTCCACCATATCCTGCATAGCCTTGGCCGCCGAATTCTCCGGGAGACCCTTGAATCCAACTGCAACCTCCCGCCCCTCCGCCGAATCCTCCGTTTCCAGCAGCAAGTCCCCCGCCTCCGCCTCCGCCGAATCCTCCATGCCCGGCATAGAAATTGCCATCGCCAGATTCTCCGCCGCCACCGCCGGCTCCTTCTCCACCATTCAGGCTGGGGTTTCCATTTCGTCCACCTCCAAGCCCTCCGAGTATGCCTCCGTTGCCACCTTTGCCATACGCGGAGGCCGTGCTCGTTTCACCATTCTGCCCCATGCCTCCCCCTCCACCGCCGTTGGGATGATCGTAAAGCATTTCCATGATATCCCCACCAAAATAACCACCGTTGCCGCCGAAGGCCTTGCAGTTTATGAAAGATA